>JBEGIR010000017.1 GCA_040224245.1 Puniceicoccaceae bacterium
ATCTCCGACGAGTTTTAAGCCCATTCTCGATAGCAGAGCCTTCGCAGCCCTCGTCCCCGAAAGAAACTTGCACCAAACCCATAAATCGAACATCAAACTCATCAAGCCACCTCGAGTTTCAACAATAAATGGGACACCCCCAACGGCCTCACTCGGATTGATTCTTTCACCATTTATGACAATTTGAACGTCTTTGTAGTTTATTAAGTATGGCGCAAAAATCTCAGAGAACTCTTGTATTCCTTCGTCGGAAATGAGTTTTTTGAATTGTTTTTCAATGTCAGTTATTTCAACAACCACCCCTGTTTCGACGACATTTTCAGGGTATGTTGGTTCTGTAACAAAGACTGACTTTAGGCTGTTCGATAAAACACCAAGTGAGAAAACCTCAATTCTGTCATTCTCGTTTAAATGTCGAACTTTCCACTCAACCGATTTACCAAGTGAAAATGCCTTGTAACGTCCCTTGCCTTCTTGGCCATGAATCATCCTTCGAAGTTTGGGTGTTTGCCGCTTTTGACGCTTCCAAGAACCTCCTATTTTTCCAAAAAGCGATGTTGCTTCCTCGTGACTAAAGCCTGTGCCGTTGTCGATGATGTAGATTTTTGAGAGTCCACCAGCTAAATCATTAAACTCAAACTCGACATGAACCTCACTCGCTTCGGCATCCAGGCTATTCCAGATGAGTTCTGACACAGCTTGGATTGGGTCAGCTCTGGTCGTCTGCTTCTCAACAAAATCAAGTTCTACATCAACTGTGATTTTTTTTGCTTTTGAGGGATCAATCGAGAGGCTCATCGGGATAAGGATTCTACTCCTGAGAATTGGGGTTGGTGTTTTTTTTGCAATTTCAAATTTAAATATGATTGGTAAACAAACTTTCATCAAAATGCAATTCGATGTGTGATACCAAACTCAAATACTCGACAGTATCTATTTGAGTCTTTCCGCAATTGATCCTTTGCATTTTTCCCTCTAACATCATCCGTTGAATAAAATCCTCCGATGTGGCCGCACATAACGGCCTCATGGACAGTATGATACGAAAAAACGGAAACGCCCTTGAACGCAGTAGAAATCGAAGAAGCCATATCCCAGCTCGCCGAGCAGCCTTTCGATCCGGCTGAGTTTCCCTACGCCTTCCTTGAAGCCTTCGGGAACAAGGAAACCACCATCAAGCGCCTTCGCACAGGCTCAAGCAATTCCTCCGACATCGAAAACGGCGTTCTCCAGCGCAACAACATTCACATCGCGGTCTGTGATGCAGGCAAAGTCACTGAAACGCTGGAAAGGCTTAAGGAAAGCCCTGCCACGCGCAAGGCCAAGGCAAAATTTGTTTTGGCAACGGACGGCGAGGTTTTTGAGTCAGAAGACCTCACCTCGGAGGAAACCATAGCCTGCAAGTATCAGGACTTTCCAAACTACTTCGGTTTCTTCGGGGCACTTGCGGGAATATCGTTTCCAAAGGCCATAAAAGAAAATTCATTCGACATTAGGGCAACGAAACAACTGAACCGCCTCTACATCGAGCTTTTGAAGGACAACTCTAAATGGGGAACGGAGGAACGCCGCCATGACATGAACCATTTCATGGCAAGGTTGATTTTCTGCTTCTTTGCTGAAGACACTGACATCTTCAACGGCACTGCTTTTTTCACCGCCACCATCGAGCAAATGAGTGAGAGGGATTCCTCAAACACCCATTTTGTGATTGGGGAAATCTTCCGTGCCATGGACACGAAGATTGAAGACCGTGCCAAGGCCAACCTTCCAAGATGGGCAGATTGCTTCCCCTACGTGAACGGTGGTTTGTTTGCCGGAAATCAGGAGGTTCCGAATTTCAGCCGAATTGCCCGTTCTTACCTTATTCACGTTGGTAAATTGGACTGGACGAAGATCAATCCCGATATCTTCGGCTCCATGATCCAGGCCGTAGCGGATGATGAGGAGCGCGGAGCACTTGGGATGCACTACACCAGCGTTCCCAATATCCTGAAAGTCTTGAACCCTCTCTTCCTTGATGACTTGCGGGAGAAGCTTGAAGAAGCAGGCGACAATTCACGCAAGCTCCTGAACCTTCGTAATCGCCTGAGTAAAATCAGGGTATTTGACCCCGCCTGCGGATCAGGGAATTTCCTCGTTATTGCTTACAAGGAAATGCGGACGATTGAAGCGGAAATCAACAAACGGCGCAATGAATCCGAAAACCGCACCGTCATCCCCCTTACCAATTTTAGAGGGATTGAACTCAGGAGCTTTTCAGCGGAAGTAGCAAGGCTCGCCCTTATCATCGCTGAATACCAATGCGATGTCCTATACCGAGGTCAGAAAGAAGCTCTCGCCGAATTCCTGCCACTGGAAAAGGCCAACTGGATCACATGTGGAAACGCATTGCGCCTTGATTGGCTGTCTATATGCCCGCCGACCGGAACAGGAGTAAAACTGCACAGTGATGATCTATTCAATTCACCCTTGGATCAGGCCGAAATCGACTTCCAGAATGAAGGCGGCGAAACCTATATCTGCGGAAACCCTCCATATCTGGGTTCCACATGGCAATCTAAAGAACAAAAAGCCGATTTGGAGGCGATATTTGGTCACCTGACAAAGACATGGAAGTCTCTGGATTATGTTTCTGCTTGGTTTATGAAGGCCGCTGAATACGGCAAACACACCGATGCGGCTTCGGCTTTCGTTGCCACCAACTCAATTTGCCAAGGACAGCAGGTTCCAATTCTCTGGCCTCTGATCTTTGATACGGGACATGAAATTGCTTTTGCACATACGTCTTTCAAATGGGCAAACCTAGCCAGCCATAATGCAGGAGTAACTGTGATAATCGTTGGGATTTCAAACCACCCAAGAAAAATCCGTAGTTTGTTCTCAATTGATGAAAATGGAGAAACATTAGAGAAATCAGTAGATTATATTAATTCATATCTCGTAAACTCAACAAACCTCCAGTTATCAAAATCAAGTGTCCCAATAAGCGAGGTTACCGTTATGGATCGAGGTGACAGTGCAGTTGACGGTGGAGGATTGCTTCTCGACTCTATTGAAAGCAACGTTCTTAGAAGTGAAAATCCTGAAGCACACAAAAAATTCGTTAGAAAATACTTAGGCTCAGAAGAACTAATTAATGGTAAATCACGCTACTGTTTATGGATAGAAGATCACCAAAAATCAGAGGTTGAAGAGATTCTGTTTATTCAAAACAGATTGCATTGCGTCCACAAAATGCGTTCCGAGAGCAAAAAAGCACAAACAAAAGGTGCTGCAAGTTATCCTCACAGATTCGGAGAAATCCGTCATAGAAGCAGTGATTACACAATTGTCGTTCCTCGTGTTAGTTCAGAAAATAGACAATTCTTACCCGTCGATATGGTCAAAGGAGGAACAATTATCGGGGATCGAAATTTTGCTCTATACGATGCACCTCTATGGAACTTGGCGTTGATTGCTTCACGCCTCCATTGGATTTGGATTGGGGCAGTATGTGTTCGCTTAGAGATGCGTTTTTCTTACTCCAATACACTTGGGTGGAATACCTTTCCTGTTCCAAAACTTACAGAGAAGAATAAGGAAGATTTAACCAGATGTGCTGAAGAAATCTTGATTGCTCGGGAGCGCCATTTCCCTGCTACCATCGCCGATCTCTACGATCCTGAGAATATGCCTGACGATCTTCGAGAAGCACATGATCGGAATGATGAATTTTTGGAGCGCATCTACATCGGTCGCAGGTTTAAAAATGACACCGAACGCCTCGAAAAGCTATTCGAGCTTTATACCCAGATGACTAAGTAGGGAATCCTCCAATGAAAATTAAGAACATTTCACTTCGGAAATTTAAACGTTTTGAGAACTTTACAATTAAAGATATTCCTCAGAGTGCCAGACTTATCATTCTCACGGGTCCGAATGGTTCAGGTAAGAGCTCGCTCTTTGAAGGGTTTAATTTTTGGTCTCGTTTTAACTCCGGATATGGCGGTTATGATCCAGAATATCACTCAAGAGATAAATCAATCCAGGAACACGAACAAAGACAAACAACAAGAATTGAATTTCATGATTTTTCTCAATCTCACAACCATTTAGAGAACAAAGGTGTGTTCTATATTCGTTCAGCATATAGGCATGAAGCAGATTTCACCACGTCTAACATTGGAAGTGTTCAAGATGCACTAGAAAGCGCTAGTTTACTTCAATCGCTAATTCGCCAAGAAAGTAGAGTATCTGAAAACTACAATCGAATTGTTGGAGAAGCTGTTAAAGAGCTTTTCAACGGTGTGGAGCCAGACAAAACTAAGCTGGAAATACGAGATCGTCTGATTGGCCAAATACGAGAATCAATGGAGGCCATCTTCGGTGATTTGATTTTGAGTGGGACAGGCAATCCGACAAATGGGGGAACATTTCGCTTCAATAAAGGAGCGGTGTCTCATTTTCATTATAAAAATCTTTCAGGAGGTGAAAAAGCTGCCTTTGACTTGCTGCTCGATTTTATCGTGAAAAAAGAAGCTTTCAATAACACTGTCTTTTGTATTGATGAACCTGAGTTGCATATGCATACAAAACTCCAAGGAAAACTGCTGGAACAGCTATTTCATTTGCTTCCCGAGAATTGTCAACTGTGGATTTCAACTCATTCGATCGGAATGGCCAGAAAGGCTGCTGAACTTTATAGAGAAAATCCCCAAGAGGTTATATTCCTCGATTTTCACGGTCTGAATTTTGATGAAGAAATTGCACTTACTCCACTAGAACCAAGCAGGGATTATTGGAAAAATATGTTCGATACAGCGCTCGACGATTTATCCAAGCTCGTGGTTCCATCAAAAGTAGTTTTTTGCGAAGGAAAGCGTCTTGGTTCTGGAGGCAGAAAACCTTCCTTTGATGTTTCGATATATTCCAAAATTTTTGGATCAATATATCCTGATTGTGATTTTGTACCCCTTGGAGGAACCACAGAAGTTGAGTCAGATGGAAAATTGGCTAGTGCATTGCTTAAGAAGCTTGCCCCAGGTATTACGACATGGATGGTTTTTGACAGAGATGACCGTTCCTCGGAAGAGATTGTAGAACTTGAATCAAAAGATATTCGGGTTCTTGGAAAACGTGATTTAGAAAGTTATCTTTGGAGTGATGAAATTCTTCAGAAATTAGCGACTTCATTCGGACAAGATGAAGCAGGAGCATCAATTATTGAGGAGAAAAATAGGCTTCTAGCGAACCTACCAAGTAACAAACCAAGAGATGATATTAAGGCAATATCTGGTGAACTTTATAACTTTTGTAAAGAAACTCTTTTAATCACTCAAAGAGGTAATAATGCGGAAGCTTTTTCGAGGGACGCACTAGCACCCTTGATCACTCCTGATACATCAACTTTTCAAGAACTAGATTCCGTGATTTTTGGACAACAAAATTAGAGAGAAGATCCAATGACCAACCCAAAATCAATTCCCTCAGTAACGGTTAATTACAAGACGACCGGCAGTTCGATGAAGTCGAACGAGCTGGGTATGCGGGCAATGCAGGAACGTGCCTATGAAAAACGCGGTGAGCAATATCTTTTGATCAAATCTCCTCCCGCCTCCGGCAAAAGCCGTGCCTTGATGTTCATCGCTCTTGATAAGCTGCACAATCAGGGTGTCAAACAGGCCATCATTGCCGTGCCTGAAAAATCCATCGGTGCCAGTTTTGCCAATGAACCGCTCAGCCAATTCGGGTTCTGGGCTGATTGGAAGATGGAGCAGCGCTGGAATCTCTGCAACGCCCCAGGGGAGGATGGAAGCAAGGTCAATGCCGTTAAGTCCTTCCTTGAAAGCGAAGACAAGGTTCTGGTTTGCACCCATTCTACCTTCCGCTTTGCCGTAGAGCGTTTTGGCATCGAAGTCTTTGATGATCGCCTCATTGCCATTGATGAATTCCACCATGTCAGCGCCGATGATGACAATGTGCTGGGATCACAGCTCAAACGCTTCGTTGAGCAGGATAAGACCCACATTGTTGCCATGACAGGCTCTTACTTTCGCGGGGATGCCAATCCCGTCCTCATGCCCGAGGATGAAGCCAAGTTCGATACCGTTACCTATACTTATTACGAGCAGCTCAACGGCTATGAGTTCTTAAAGACCCTCAATATCGGCTATTATTTCTACAGCGGAGCCTACGCCGATGAAATCCTGAGTGTTCTCGATCCCAATGAGAAAACCATCATCCATATCCCCAATGTGAACTCACGCGAGAGCATGGGGGATAAAATCAAAGAGGTTGAACATATCATTGAGGAACTTGGAGACTGGCAAGGCATCGATCCCGAAACCGGCTTTCATCTGGTCAAGACTTCTTCCGGCAAAATGCTGCGCATTGCCGATCTTGTTGATGATGATCCAAGCAAACGTAACCGCGTATCAGCAGCCCTGCGGATGCCAGAAGCCAAGAAAAACCGCGATCATGTTGATATCATCATCGCCCTTGGCATGGCCAAGGAAGGATTTGATTGGGTGTGGTGTGAACATGCCCTCACGGTTGGTTATCGCTCCAGCCTGACAGAAATCGTGCAGATCATTGGACGCGCAACCCGCGATGCCCCAGGCAAAACCACTGCGCGTTTTACCAACCTGATTGCAGAGCCGGACGCTTCCGAAGAAGCCGTTACCGATGCCGTCAATGATACCTTAAAGGCTATTGCCGCCAGCTTGCTCATGGAGCAAGTGCTTGCGCCCAAGTTCAACTTCGTTCCCAAGAACCAGCAAAGCGCCCCCGTTGAAGGTTATGATTACGGAGAAGGCGGTTATAATCCCGAAAAATGCAATGTCGGATTTAATGACCAGACCGGACAATTCCAGATCGAAATCAAAGGTCTCTATGAGCCAAAAAGCGAAGAAGCCCAGCGTATTTGCAAGGAAGACCTCAATGAAGTGATTGCCGCTTTCGTGCAGGATAAGCCTTCCCTCGAACGCGGACTCTTTGATGAGGAAATGGTTGCCGAAGAAATCACTCAGGTTCGCATGGGTAAGATCATCAAGGAAAAATATCCAGAGCTTGAAGCCGAAGATCAGGAAGCCGTGCGTCAGCACGCGATTGCCGCCCTCAATCTGACCCAGAAGGCCAAAGACGCTCTCAATAATGATCCTGATTTGCGCCAGAGCGGCAATACCGCTCTCATTGATGGGGTGCGCAAATTTACTATGGATGTCAGGGATTTGGATGTGGACTGGATTGATACAATCAACCCATTCAGTGAAGCCTACGCCATTCTCGCAAAAGCCATGACAGAGAGCAGCCTCAAAGCCATGGCTGAAGTGATTTCCGCCAGAAAACCCAAACTCACCCTTGAAGAGGCCAGAGAGCTTGCAAAACGCGCCTTGCAATTCAAGCAAGAGCGTGGCCGCCTCCCTAACATCAAAGCCGCCGATCCATGGGAACAAAGAATGGCTGAAGGCATCGCATTCCTGCAACGCGCAACAGCGGAGGCCTCCAATGGCTGAGTTAAGCGACAAGGAGCTATTGGACGCTCTTGGCGTAGAAGCAGAGCAAGAGAAGAAAGTCACGCATACCCCGCGTGAAGAGCGCATCATTGCAGGCTTTGAAGAAATCCAGAAATTCGTTGAAGAAAACGGACGCTTGCCCCAGCACGGTGAGGAGAATGATATCTTCGAGCGACTTTATGCCGTGCGCCTCGACCAAATCCGCAAACTCAAAGAATGCAAAGACCTGGTATCGGAAATGGATTATCAGGGGCTTTTATGCGGGAGCTTTGAGCCTGTAGACAGTGTGCCCGATGATATTCCAGATGAGGAGCTTTTAGAGCAGCTAGGCGTAAGTCCTGCCAATGAGGATGGTTCAATCACGACCCTTCGGCATGTAAAACCAAGGGCAGAAATCAGAGCCGCCGAAGAAATCGCCCAGCGCACACCATGCAGGGATTTTGATACATTCAAGCCGGTGTTCCAAGCGGTGCAGGAAGACCTCAATGAAGGCGTTCGCAGAACCATTCCCTACAAAGACAATGCCAAAGTGAACAAGGGGGATTTTTTCATCCTTGGAGGGCAGAAGCTAATTGTAGCGGAACTTGGAGAAGAATTCGTCAACAATTACGACAAGATCGACCGCAGATTGCGGGTGATCTACGACAACGGAACCGAGAGCGACATCCTTTTGCGTTCTCTCCAGCGCGGTCTTAACAAAGACGAAACCAGCAGAAGGATCACAGACCCTTCGTTAGGACCGCTTTTTTCGAGCACGCAAAGTGATGATGATGTTGCCAGCGGGACGATCTACGTCCTTCGCAGCAAGTCAGACCTGCCAATCGTTGAGGAAAACCGCGATGTTCTGCACAAAATTGGCGTAACTGGGGGTGGGGTGAAGCAACGCTTTGCCAATGCCAGGCATGATGCCACTTTTCTTCTGGCCGATGTGGAGGTGGTTGCTACCTTTGAACTCTTCAATATCAATCGTGCCAAACTCGAAAACCTCATTCACAGGTTCTTTGCCCCTGCTCGCCTTGATATCACCATCAATGACCGCTTTGGTGATCCTGTTCGCCCCAGAGAGTGGTTCCTTGTGCCTCTGTTTATAATCAACGAAGTGGTAGACAAGATCGTGGACGGAACGATTGCCGATTATTCCTACGATCCAAAATCCGTGAAACTGATTCCCTTGGAGAAGTAGACGTTCCTCAGGTGGGGAAAAGCCTTTCCCCTGATCCGAGCTTGTAATCTCGGATGCACCCCTTTCAAGCGGGGGTATGCCCCCGCAACGCCTGTCTGTATGAGTTTTGTCAAGTAATACCGGAAACTCTGGGCTTTCAGAAGGTTTGGCTCAGCATTCAAGCACACAAAAGAGCCGCCATCCGAACTTGATAGACGGTTCTCTGTAATTCGCGTATCCGGTGGTTCATGCCTGTCTTCGTGCTCACCCGTTACACGGGCGGCACATGATATGGTTCGAAAAGGTGGAGTAGAGCAATCCCCCTAAAACGGGCTTTGCTTTGACAAGCCCAGCGTTGCGGTCGCTCTTACTCCAACCTCGTCCTACCGGACATTTTGGCTGAATCAATTCACGAAAGATTCAGCCAAATCCAAACTATGCCGCTTCAAGTGGCTCGTTCTTTTCAAACTGAGTTTCATCAAGCCACATGCGAAACATTATGACCGCAAGCTTTCTTGCAACTGCAACTCGTGCATTTTTCATTGAACTTCGCTTGGCAATATTCCTGCCCCAAGATTTTAAGGAACAGGGTTTTGTTGACGGACGAAGAATATAGGCAGCTGCTTCATACAGATGTCCACGCAACAATCGATCACCGCATTTTGTAATCCCGGCATCATAATCAGTCTCACCAGAAGCATACTTCTTGGGCGTAATACCCAAATGCGCACCCACATCGCGTGATCGCCGAAATCTCGCAGGATCATCGATAACCGACTTATAGAGAAGCGCTGTCATAGCACCCACTCCTGGGATGCTCATCAATGTTGTACAAACTGCATCCTTTTTGGCGGCTGTTATCAGCATTCTTTCCAGCTGATCTGATTTTGCTGCCATCGTCTTTCGTATCTCCAGCAGAGGTTCGAAAGCAGCCTCCAATTCTCCATCACCGGCAATCAGATCACGAACACATTTATCAAATGACCCGCGCCCCCGAGTGACGCTGATCTTTATTCCAAAGACTTTCAAGGCTCCACGGATATGATTGTCCAATGCTATCCGTTGATTAACTATCATTTTTCTGGCCGTGATGATTGTTTTGATACGCTGACTTTCATCACTTTTCACATGAACCGGTTTATACCACCCCGTTCGCATCATTTGAGCAATTGCCCGCGCATCGTTACGATCCGTTTTCATGTTCTGAGCGGCCATTGCTGCTTTGGCATGCCGTGTCTCGATAACAGTAACAGGGTGCCCCAAAGATCGGAGTTCCTTGTAGAGCCAGATCGTCAGGTTGCTTGCTTCGATACCAATGCGAGATGCTGAAAATCCATTCTGGCTAAGCCATTGGTTTATATCATTTGCATCAGTTATCAGAGACGACTCTTTCAGAATATTGCCATGGTCATCGACCACGCAAACAGCCGTCGTTTTTAGGGCTACATCCAGCCCGACAAAATATGTCATGAGTTCCTCATCGTGTTGGTTGATTTTAGCCTGATGGCCTAATCAAAATTACCACAAAACTCATACACGTTATCCCCCGCGCCAGCATCCTTGATGCTTGCAAATTTAGCTTATGCCCCATGTCATGGGGCTTGGAGGACTGTTCCAGCTCTGAGGAAGCTGGAACTCTATCAAGGGCGTCCCTTGAAAGCTTGGAGGAGCTTGGGACGCCCGTTTTATGCTCGGCGCACCGAGTAGCCGTCTCGCGCGGGACAAGTGTGGGGCAAAGAAACTTCGATTTCCCTCCGCTAGCGCGCACTTCATCTCGTTACATTGCCGATGGGTCTTTATTGGTAGGCCTTGAGATTTGACGGCAGCAAGCAACCATCAAAACACCCCTGTTGCGCCCACCAAGCCCAGGCGCTTTTGCGGCAGTGTTGCTCACTGCCTTCAAGAAACTGTGCGGGGCGCTGCCCCCCACTCATTCAAGGGTGTCCCCAATTTTCGGGTGCGCTGTGCTTCCCTGCAAACAGGGTGATCCCCCTCCCTTGAATTCGCTACCCCCGTTCTCGGCGAAGGCCAGGGTTTCAGCAGCAGCAAGCAGTTCGCTGCGCTTCACTGAAACCCATAACCAAAGGAAAGAAAATGAACACCGTAACCGACACTCCGAGAATCTACGTTGCCTGTCTGGCCGCCTACAATGCTGGAATCCTCCACGGTGAATGGATTGATCTTGATCAGGACATTGACGACATCTGGAAGGAAATTAGAAACATGCTGGCCAGCTCACCCGAGGAATGCGCCGAAGAATGGGCAATCCACGATTATGAAGGCTTTGGAACTCTCAGGATCTCCGAATACGAAGGAATTGAGACAGTCCACCAATACGCGGAATTCATCCTTGAGCACGAGGAAACCGGAACGCTTTTACTTTCCGAATTCTGCGGAGACCTCGAACATTCCAGAAACATCCTTGAAAACTATATCGGCTGTTATTCCAGCCTTGCCGATTACGCCCAGGAGCTGACCGAAGAAACAACCCAAATCCCTGAAAACCTGAGTTTCTACATCGATTACGAAGCCATGGCGCGGGATATGAAGCTCAACGGTGAAATCATCGAACTTGAGGAATCCTTTGAAAAGGTTCACCTGTTCTACAACTCATAAAAAACTGGAGCTCCCCGCTGGGGAGCTCTATTGTTTCAAAATGTCAAAGAATATTACAACGCCGATCTATCACATTTGGACAGACGCTTTGCATTTTAGGGCTCTGGCTTCACAGACGTATAACAAGGATTGGAATAGAGGAACCTATATTCGATGGGGAATAATCTCCGCTTGGACGGCATTTGAAATGGCATGCCAAGACGCTGTTGGATTTGATCGTCTAGGAAACCGGTTTAAGGATAAACTCAATTATGCATTAAAAGAAAATAATTGCGACCAACCAAATTGGGGGGAAGGCATTTGGCAGAAAGTTGGAAAAGTTTATGAACTAAGGAAAAGTTTAGTTCATAGCCCTAGCAGGGAAGATTTGCGCCCAACTTCTGTTGAGAGGCTTGATGAAGCAATTGAAATTCTTCGAGACGCAATAACTGAAATCTACTTACTTGCTAAAAGCGACCCGCCAAGATGGCAGCTTGACGATAAAGATGAAGGATGGGTAAACCAGCATGACTATGTGAACGTCACAGTCCTGCGAGGAGTAGATCACAAAGATACACGTAGGATTGAGGTTGTTTACATTTCAAAGGGTAAAGAATGCCTTTCTGAGGTATTGCCCCCAGATTCTGACTACAAAGCAGCAATAGAGAGCATCAAAATGAATGCCCTTTGTTCGATATCTGCATTTCGAGTCTATCAAGGTGACGGTGAACTGATTTACGAAGAAGAAGCGAGTATCAGAGGTGTCTAACCATTGGCGCAATCTGGGTTTCCCTCATCTTTTTTCCAGCCCCGTTTCATGCTAGGAATAGAAAGTCTATTCGTTCAATTGCCGAGATACAAGGAACGCCCACCAATGCTTGATGATGAGGCCGTCAAAAAACTCGAAAAGCTCGCATATGAGCGCGGAAAAAGGGAAACCAAAGCAATCCTTTCCGCCGAATATGAAGCCAAGCTGGAGAGCGCCCGCGAGCGAGCCTATCGCAAGGGATACCGCGAGGCTGAAAAAGCCGTAAGAGACAAAGCCTTCAAGGAAGGCCGGAAATTCGCGGAAAAGCAGCTCAAGGCTCACTACGAAAGAGAAAAGACCATCGCCTTTTCCAAAGGCGCAGATGCCGGAGAATCCGAAACCAAAAAAGTTCTCAAATCCCGCTACCTGCCCGCCTACGAGGCTGACGAGAAAATCGCCTATCACGCCAAAATTGACTTTGTTGAAGACAACTTTACCCAGAGAATCCAGACCCTGAAGCCAGGGCAGCAGCTCTGCTACGCATTGCGCAACGGCCTTGGCTTTCGAGGCACAAGCGCAGCTCACAAGAGGCATTCAATTGCTCTCAGATTCCATGAGCGCAATGAAGTGGTTTTGTTCGTCCGGCCAATACAGAGCGTCGAAATCAATGACGAGGCCAGAGAAGGCCGCTTTGAAACCCAATATGAGTATTGCTTGAGGAAGCTATGATTTAATCCGGTGCTTATCTAAAAGTTTCTTATAGCGATTTCTGAAATTGTTTAGAAAATAAATTTCTTTCTCATATTCTTGACCATTGATCAGATAGGTGCCTTCAAAATGAGCATCCACATTCATTGTAAGGTTTAGTCCAAATATTCCAAAAATGACATTAATATCATCGTTGATGCTACTCATGTAACTGTTCCGTTCTTCCTTGGTTTTTATGATGAAATGAAGGTTGTAATCGACGGCATCTAATATGTTTATCAATCTTGTGAGTGCAAATGGATGCTCTCTTTTATCGTCTTCAAGTTTGAATTTATCATCAATCAGCGAAAGTATAGCTACAATAACCATTGCTGAGTAAATAACGCATTTGATCCAGGTTTTGACTTGATAAGCATCACGAAAAGATACGCCTTTTTCTACAGGCTTAAATCTACCTCTTCCCGGCATTGATGCAAAGAAGGTCGAAATGGCTTGTGCGTCAGCTTCTAGCTCAAGGCACCTTATTAATACCGGATCACCTTCAATACCGCATCCTTCATGTTCATCTGGAGCCTCATGTAAGCGAGCCACCCCAAATTCCTCCTTGGCAAGATTTACATGCCCTAGGTTAAAATGAGCTTGTTCGTGAAAAGAAATAAATTTAAAGCAAAGCTCAGAAAGGAAATTTCCAAGTCTTCCTCGGGACGAAGAATCAATTTCCTCAGGATTGTCTGAGCTGAAAGAGATTCCGGCAACACTCCCCTTGAAGCTCCTCCCTTCGAATAGAAAGCGGTAATCGGTGCACCTATCTCGAAGCCTACCAATTGATGTATTTACCCATACGGGTAAATCAAAGGGAACTTCTTTGTAAAAGTCTGATATTCCCACAAGAGTTGAAACTGCATCAAAAACTGCGAGATGAATACCCAGATTAAAATAATATCTAGGAGAATTGTTTTTACTTGCGGAAACAGAAGCGTTAAATCGAGGAGAATCTACAAGAAAGTAGTTTTTATCTAATATCGAAGAATCTGTTTCAGGCACTTTGATTGAGGGAAAAGATCGAGCAATATGCTCACGAAATACTTCAAATGCACCATTATACAGATTGGAGTTGTTCATAGGATATTTGCAGATAACGCTTCCAAAGCATGTCCAAGAACAGGAGGGACACAAAATAACACTCCATAAAAGAAATTTGAGCCGACTAGGCAATCCAATCGGCTCAAAATTGTCATTTTCCTGAGATGATTGCAGTTTTACTGCACGGTCTCCAATTCAATCTTCAAATGGGCTCCTGTGGCTTTGGCGTAGCGCTTTAAGGTCTCAATCGAAGGATTGGCATTGCCCCCTTCGAGGCGGGCAATCGAACCCTGCGATGTAGACATGAGCTTTGCAACCTCGGCCTGGGTAAGGTTTGCCCGCATCCTCGCCTGAACGAGAGCCCGAGTGAAATCAAACTCCTCTTCGAGTGCTTCGTATTCCTTCTTGTATTCGGGGTCTTTCACCCACTTGTTGTGCAAATCTTTGACCTGTTTCATTTCTCAATCTCCTTTGCTCGCTCCAGAGCAAGCTTTATTTCTCTGGTCGGTGTTTTCTGCATTTTCTTCAAAAATGCCCTGACAACGACAACCCGCCTGCCTGAGGCACTGACATATAAAGCTCTTGAAATCCCGTCCTTGCCCTTCAGGCGCATTTCCCAGAGCTTGTCCTGTAAGTGCCGGACATGAGGCATTCCAAGTTGCTGCAATCCAAATTCCTCGATCATCTCCGAAATCCGAACAAACCTTGCCCGCATATCGGCAGGAAGAGCTTCAAGCTCCTTTTCCACGGTTTCGTTCAGTACGGTTACAATCCAGGACATCTCATTTCCAATATACCATATGTGGTATAATTTTGTCAATCGAGTTTTCTGATTTCTGCGCTCCGACAACCTTGAGAATTCGGCATTTGTGCTGCTTGTTTATATAAACAGCCGCCTTCACAGCATCTTCGGACAATCATGATTGTCCGACTTTATGTAAATGGGCGCTGTCTCAAAGTCACCGAACTATCATGATAGTTCGGATTTCTTAGGTTGGCGTGAAACACTTCGGATATTTTGTTTCAGTCAATCAAATTTGCCCTGTTTTTGGTAGTGGTTTTCCCCTCAATCCCGCATGTCAGGCCAGATTTTCTGCGCTTCGTTGTATTCTTCCTCATTGACGATATCCAGATAAATGGCCGTGTTTTTGAGGTTTTCATGGCCGAGCCATTTTTTGACGGTTGTGATCGGCGTTTTCTCCAGCAGGTAGGAAATGGCGTAAGTGTGGCGCAGGGCTTTGGGGCATGCCTTTGAACCGCTGAGATTGGCGATTGTCATGTATTTCTTGACGATCCGCCATCCTGTGGAGCGGGAGAACGGGAATACGCGCTCATGCGCTTTCTTGCCCTGGGTCTGGCGTTTTAGCATTTCCAGCAGCGCGGGCGGGATGAAAATGGCTCTGTGCTTGGGGTGTCTGCGTTGCTTGAGGGTGCGGAAAACCAGATATCGTTCCTCGAAGTCTACGGAGGAAACCGAGAGGCGGAGGGCTTCTGAAATCCTGCATCCGGTGAAAAACAGCGTCAGGCAGAAGGCTTTTTCTGCGGGAAGGGGCGATTTGAGGACAGCATCAAGGAAAGCCGTTCGCTCGTTGCGGCTCAGGTATTTTCGCTCTCCAAGTTGGTCGAACATGATCCTCGTGCCTCATCTCAATGCCTAAAGGGAATGAAACCCTTTATCCGTTTTGTTTCATTCTATGAGCCGACCTGAAGAACATACCATAGCCTCCACCCCTCCAAAACCCTTGTACTTTATGTCATACAATGGTATAAAGGATTCCATAAGTGGCAGGATAGCCATAGATGAACAGAGGAGGAACCGGGTCATGAGTAAAGGCTTGGTCAAACATTTCAGGCAGACCGCCACAGGTCTTCTCACGGCGCTGACCGCAATCGCGCCGATTTCCGCGTTTTCTCAGGCGAACGCCAAGGCGGAGGCTGATGCCGTGCCAGCAAAAGATTCCGTGACCTTTGAAGACATCTGGTTTGATGACACCCGCGATGCCAAAAAAATGGACGCGATGGATGTCTACAATGCTTCAATTGGTGATAAGCAGGGGCAAATTATTTTGTACTATTCTGATGGTTTCTCTGAGTCAGCAGTTGAATTTGTACATGACAACCTTGAGAGCACAGGCTTCAGGGTTTTCCTAGCTAAGGGGCTTCCCCTTAATCCTGGCGATAAACCGCAAATGATGGGTATGATTAATGGCCACTATGCAGGTTCTTGGGATTTGGAACAAACCCTCCGCGCCATTCCCAGTTTAGATATTGAAGAAAAAGCAGAAGAGCTTAACATAAAACCACGTCCGAAAATAGCAAATGTCGACGGTGCTGACATTCTCGCGCTCAACAATCCATCTTAAAAAACTTAGACTACAGGCGTCGGCGCACTGGCTACGCCTGGCATTTGCACATCCTCTTCTGGAGTTTGGCGTGAAGCCATAATCGCATTGCTTTTTTGTTCTTCACTTTCAAAGAGATGTTCATATTCGCCATCACGCGGCAAGTTTGACTTAGCTTCATCGGAAAGCCCCGCAAAGAGCTTCTTTTCCATGCCAGTTTTCATCGCTTCCGGCAGAGGCTTTTTCATCAATTCGCCGCGCTCTCTCTCAAAATCGTCAAGCTCTTGTACGACAGCACTCAACCCATCATCCTCTATGTCACGAGCAACGCGACCTAATTGTTTATTGTCATCATAATCCTGATCAGCAACCTGCTTTTCTTCTATCTCTGCTCCTTGCGCTTGTATGGAATTCCGCTGCTCGGGGTCTAGCGCATCACGCGCTGCAGCCTTATCCCTCAAGTTATTTGTGTTTTCCTCAATCCGCCCATCAAGCACTTGAAGTTGCTCTTCCTTGCTCATGGCAAAGAATTCATCTGGATCAATCCCGAGACGTTCGATCAACTCCATATGCTCAGGGTTTTGCTGGTCGAATTCACCATTTTCAATCAGATCGCGCAATTCCATCAAGTCATCGCGCTCCATCTGAAGATATTCGATCTCTCGATTGATCTGTTGAAGCTGTAGCAACAGATAGGTAGTGTGATCGTCCTTCTTGTCCTTTTTGTCTTTCCCACCACCATTGAGAAGCCCTTCTGATACTTTGGAAATCACAGCGTATGCGGTTTGATCAGGTGAAATTTTACCACCCAATGCCATCTGCAATGCCTGTAGCTCAGCCTTTTCATCCGCTGCATGAAATGCATCCATTACAGACCCGTCATCGTCCAGATACGGATTATCCGCTCCCACACGATCTAGAATCTCTGCTTTTTGTTGTGATAGATTCCCCATTTGTGAACCTGCCCCCTGTTTTTGTAGTCCTGTTCTTGGGTGCTTTTAAATGCACCTTCTCGACCCTTCTATTGTATTGCACAAACCCTTAATAAAGAGTGAAGAAAATCGTATTTATCTATTTGTTTACAATGGGTTAATGATCATATTTAAAGTAAATTTTAGAGAAATTTGTCTCAAATTTTATCTATATTTAGAAGATGTTGTTTTGGAGGGGTTTTCAGAAATATTTGACGTGTAGCGTATGTCATTTCCTTCAAGAATGTTACAAGATAAAAATAGGTAATAATGAACCATGGAGCTGTAAATGAGCGATGAGCCAAATCAAGATTTTGACCTGAAAAAGTTTCAAAAATCGATGGATCGCACTCACCAACACTACGAAAAGAGAATAAAAATTCTCAATGAGCACATTCGTGAAATCGAAAGAAAAGCCAAAGAGGAAAACTATGCGGGTAGCGAGGTCGAACAACTGAAAGACGATTTGGACAGAGCCAGAAAGGCAGAAAATAAGGTATACGCAGAACTGAAGAAAAGCCGTGAATCCCTGATCAAAGCCCAAGACGCTCTCTTTGAGAAGCTCAGGGAAATTGAGAACCTCAAGGAGATCATTGAAAGGCTGAAAAATGAGAAACCCACAAAGGCTAGAATTCAGCGCCATGCCATAGAACAGGCCAGAGAACAAATTGCGGCAGAAGCGCAGGAGACCTTGTTATCCGAGAGGATCAAGCATGAGGATGAGATTCACGCACTCAAAAAGGAACACAGCCAAAAAATTGACAAACTGAACCGCCGGATTTCAGCCCACAAGGTCAGAGAGCGCAAGGAAGTCGCAGAAACCACCCCTGAGACTTTGGCCGACTTGAAAAGAGTCCATAGGGCAGAGAAAAAGAAACTCCTTGAGGGCAATAATAGAGCTGTCAAACAAGCTCGAAATCAGGGCTATAAACAAGGATATGAGGAAGCGCGGGAAAAAATCGAGGAATCCATCCTCCAAAAAGCTAATCGTGATGATCGCCCGAACAATCCAAACGGTAAAAAGAATGAATGGGAGGAAATCCAGAGCAAGAAATCAGAGGTTAGGATTATTGAGCAGACAGGCCTTGAAAATGAGCTGCAATACCATGAATTCTGGTTCAATGCCTACATCGATGGATCGATGAAACCCTTCCCTGATAGACAATCCGCCGACAAGGAAGCAGGAATTGCCCGAAAAGCGAGGGTCAAGGTGATCTGGAAAGACGGCCAGCTCGATGAATAAAAAAAAGGCCGAGCGGGGATGCTCGGCCAGAAGTCTTCTAAAAGATAAAACATAAGAGGCATCAAGATGATGGCTCTTGAAGGTATCCTGCCATCAATTCCTTAACGAATGGTTAAAGGCAGAAATTTTTTTATCATCGCTCGCGGGTGCGTTCTTCGCTACGTGATTGTTCGCTCTGCCGTCCGGCCTGCGCCCGCCGGTTTGCGCGGTTCTGTTCGAAGCTGCGCTCAAGATATTGCTTGGGTGATAGTCCGAATTGCCGCTCGAATTTCTCCGAAAGCTCGCGTTTGGCGGCGCGGCTGGACATCCCTGCTCCGGCAGCATAGCCCAGAGAGAAATCCTCCAGCCGGTAATTGTACCGGCCACTGCGGTCGATAGTGGATTTCAAGCTGTAGAGCAGCTCATTTTCCGGCTCTGCGTAGCGCTCTGCATTGGCCTTGTCAATTTCCTTGTCTGTTGCCTGATTGTCAGTCGGTAGTGATTTTACGTTTTCCATTTTTTTCCTCTGGTTGATATTAAGGTTACCCATGGATACGCCGCAGACCTCCGGCTTGTCCGAGAAAAACGGAGGATCGTTGCCGGATCCTCCGTATCCTTGGTTATCTCACGACCAGTAGCGTGATTTCTAAAAAGAAGTGGAATTTGATCTTTTTGAAGAATTTCATGATTTACTCCTCTCTTTCGCTAGAGCCAACCCATTTGGCTCTTTCTTGAGGAGGCATGGCCATAATCCAAGAGACGCTTTTGCACTTTCAACACGGTGGAACCGACAGGTTCCAAGGTGCGGGCAGACAATTGCAAAACCGGCGGTATTACTGGCAAAACGAAATCAATAAAGACCAAGGGGAGGAATCTTTTTCGAAACGGGGCAGATCGTATCTGTGTCAATAAGGCAGATTTTAACCGGATTTTAGTCAAATTGTGCTCAACTGGTAGTAGTGAGCTAACTTTATGAAAAATGGGAGGATGTGGTGGTCTATCCCAACAATCATTTTACCGTTAAGGAACTGGCGAAGCATTGGAACTGCTCCGAAGGCTTTGTGAGAGCCAGAATCAATGACGGTTCCCTGGAATATTTGAAAATGGGAAGCATGTACCGTATAACAAGAGAAGCTGTACATAATTACGAGGGAGGCTGTAGATGCCAAGAACAGCTCGACCTGTTCCCGAATTCAAACTTAGCAAAATCGGGGATAAGAAAAACTTTTACCTCTGCTGGTCAGAGAACAGGCGTTCAAGACGGATTTCAACGGGCACAGATGATCCTGGCAGAGCGCAACAATTCCTAGCTGATTTCATCAATGGCTGGAATGCACCTCCTCCAAAAGAGGAAATCACATGTGATGACGTGATAAAGAGGTATCTGGATCACAAAGACGATACCTATGAATCGGATTACAGATCACGACAAGCATTCCAAAGCCTTGTAGTGAGCCTTGACCCCATATCTGACTATTTTGGGAGCTATTCGCCCGAAAGCATCAGCAGGCAACAATCCCGAGAATACATCGAATTTCAGAGAAAGAACGAAAAGGCCAATGCTACCATTCGCAGGCAACTAGCGATTTTCACGGCAGCACTCAATTTCGCTCATGCAGAGGGCTGGATAGGCAAAGTTCCGATTTTAGAAAAACCCAAAGAACCACCTCCAAAAGACAAATGGATGACACCTGAGCAGGTTCGAACCTTCCTAGACCAGTGTCGAACACCTCACATTCGCCTTTTTACCCAACTGGCTCTGCACACACTTTCGCGAAAAGCAGCCATTCTGGACTTGAAATGGTCACAGGTTGATCTTGACCGCAGGTTGATCAATTTCAATCCTCCAGGACGCACACAGACGAAAAAAAGACGTGTTCCAGTCGGAATCAATGACAACCTGTATTCAGCTCTGAAAGAAGCCGCTGAATTTGGCCAGACAGAATATGTAATCGAGTTCAACGGAAAGCGTGTTATCGATAACAAAAAGGCATTCGCAAGGGTAGCCAAACGCGCAGGGATGCCATGGGTCACTCCACACGTTTTAAGACATACCGGAGCAACTCTACTTGCGCAACGGGGAGTTCCTCTCTGGGAAATTGCAGGAATAATGGGTGATAGACTGACCACCGTTGAGAAGCACTACGCCAAGCATCACCCGGATTATCTGAAAAAAGCGATAGATACGCTCGATGATCTCTACGGATAAGTGCGCACCAGTGCGCACTTATTACAATTTCGAATTCCGGCTAAGTTATTGAATTTATTGGAGCGAGTGAAGGGATTCGAACCCTCGACCCCAACCTTGGCAATTCAGAGGATTTCGCTGTATATGGCGGTTTTCTGCGATTCATCATATTGATAAAATGCCATTTTTCGCATGAAAGCGTATGTAGTAAGGTAATAAGTGCGCACGCGTGCGCACTTATTACGGAAAATTTTTCAGTGTCCCAATCACATAAACATTCCAATTTCTTCAATTGATTCAGCATCCTATGTGTTCATTTGCGATATTTCAAGAGCATCAACTGTCGGTCATAATATCTTAACTATTTAGCCCTATAGTTGTAATTATACGGTAGATTTTGGACTGGGTAGCAAGATGTGTTTTTGTATTACAAAAACCATCTTGGCAAGGGGGAGAGCATCTCCCCCGTTACAATCCCCCTCTTTCGGTGCGAATTCGCACCTAAATAGCCCGCATGTCGGTTTTTCCGGCTGTGGGTAGCGTAGTCTAGGGTGAGCAATGGGACGACCACGCATACAGGAAACACAGCGAAAAACGCAGCAGATCATATTCAGGGTTACACCGTCTGAATTCGATGATCTTGCTGCTACCGCCAAGCGAGCTGGGCTAAGTGTTCACACACTTGCCCGTCACTCAACCCTGTCCAAAGGAAAGCGTCTCGTTATCCAGCGCTCCCAAGCTTGTGATCCGGCATTGCTCAAACGCCTTGAGCGTATAGGCAATAACCTCAATCAGCTTGTTCGCCGTTTTCATCAAAACGGCAGGCTAGGGAAAATGCTCCAGCCGCTCTGTGATGAAATCGCTCATATCGTCTACAGCGACATTCGAAAGGACGAGTGAGCCATGAATCCATGCGTCACAACGGGGGGAAGGTCTTTTCACGGCAGCTATCTTTATTACATGCACGATAAAGACAGTGAAAGCCGTGACCGTGTTGCATGGACTCATACAGTAAACATGCTCACTCGTGATCCTGATCTTGCATGGAAGGTCATGGCCTATACCGCAAAATCGCAGGATCGTTTGAAAGAGGCTTCCGGTCAGGTTTCCACCGGACGCAAATGCGAAAAGCCGGTTATGGCTTATTCGCTGTCATGGCATCCAGAGCAAGACCCCGATAAGGATCACATGCTGGAAACGGCATTGGATTCTCTGAAAGTGTTGGGACTGTCAGAGCACGAATGTATGATCGTGGCGCACAGGGATACCCCTCACCGGCACGTGCATGTGATCGTGAACCGAATTCACCCGATTACAGGATTGGTTGCCAGCAACTCTCACAGTTACCGCAAGCTTTCTAGTTTTGCTTTGGAATATGCACGAGAGCACGGCCTTGAATACAGTCCACAGCGTGAGGAGAACGCGAAAAAGCGGGAGAAAGGGCAGGAATCCAACTACAGGGACAACCGCATTCAGGAAGCTTGGGATAAATCCGATAACGGACGCAGTCTCATTGCCGCTCTTGAAGCATCCGGCCTTACCCTTGCACATGGGAACAAGCGGCTTGTAGTGGTTGACCCAAAGGGCAAAACCATCAATCCCGTCCGGCACATCGAGGGCATCCGATCAAAGAATTTCAGGGAACGGCTTTCTGATATTGATCTATCAGCCCTACCAACGGTCGATGAGGCTATCGATAGAAAACGCATTAAGCCGAAGAAGAAAGTCGCTTCAAGGTCGCAGCGGGAGGATCAGATCAAAAAGATCCGGCAAAAATACCGATTGCATGAGCAGGAAACTGCTATCTCGGAACTTAGGGCAGAAATCCAGAACGCCCCATGGTGGAAGAAGCTCATAGGTTTGACGCGAAATAAACGGGAGAGCCTGCGAGAATTGCAGGATGACTTCCTGAAGAGCAAATCCGATGCTGAAAGAGAAATGGCTGATCTGAAAAAGTTAAATGGGCAGGATCGCTCACATCGTGAAAATTTTCCAACTACGCCAATTACACGAAGAAATCATAAATCGAAAAGAAGCCATAGTTATGACAGCGATAAGATGAAAGATTCCTCACCCCCGATTCTGGAACGATAACTCATGGAATGTCGCTCAAAATCCTGACTATTATTATATCATAGAATGTCATCGTAAACGTACCTCAAAGCACTTGGGACATCGTCAATTGATATTCTTTCCCATCCATTTAAGGGCTCACCTTCAATCTCAACCATGCATTCTTTCGCAGCTTTTAAAGATGGTTGAACATAGTCATAATCGGTTCCATTTGAACGACAAAAAAACGCATAATATTCCCCATTCACGACAGGTTCTTGGATGATCAGATAGTATCTTTCAGAATCAACAATACCTTTTAATATCACTACTCATTTTCCTTAAAATATCTCCTATGTTCTCCAATATCTTTCAGATTACCAGTTGTCCTCCCCTCTTGAAAGTGAAAATGTGGTTTATCATTGTGAGAACGTTCAGGAGTCGCATCTAATCTAATCTGCTTGTCACCTTTTGATACTATTATACTTTTGGTCGTTCCGTTGACTTGCACTTTAGCTCCTGACTGGTCAATTTGTTGCATAATTCCATCGACCTTATCTCTTCGAATTTTCTCCGCTTCACGTTGTTTTTGTTCGAGCGCATCAGCATCCTGCTTTCTTTTTTCAGTGAGTCTCTTTTGCTTCTCCTTCTGCACGATAAAATGCTTTTCCTCAGCCTCTTTTTTCTTTGTAAAGGCTGCCTCGTCAGCACGTTTTTGTTCTCGAAATCTCTTTTGCTCTGCCTGCTTCTTCTGGAATAATTCATTATCCTTGACCTTATTATCTAAGGCCTCTTCATTTAATTTTCTTTGATCATCAAATCTTTTTTGATTTTCCAAATCCAATTGACGTTGTTGTTGAGTAGCAGCGTCTTGCTTCGCCTTACGTTCAGTAGCACCAATTTCAGATTTAGTTTTTTGGTCGAGATTGGGAGTTTTGGATTTTTTGATTTCGTCGACTCTGTTCGTTGCTTGAGCTACATCCGCCTGGGTAGAAACAGGAGGAGGTGGTGTTAGATTTTTGTTTTTTTTCAGTACATCCTGAGCAACCTGTTTCTGTCTTCCTATAGTTGGACTTCCATGTATTCGTGCTGTTTCTTCAGCATTTCGGGCAAGGTTTAATTCTATGCGTTGTCCGATACTCGATCCCGACTTTGCTAAGTTGCTAGCGTTTTGACTAAAAACCTGTTTTACGGGTTTACTTGGAATGTCATCAGACTTTCTAACCGCGCTCTTGACAGCATCATCTACAGCCCCAGCCGGAGTTGCATGGATTGACACCGGAAATGTTACCAGAAGGACAAAAACGACTCCTATGATTCCGATTTTCTCTTTCATATTCTCCTTTACTTAAATTTAGTGGTTCGCCCAAGTTCTCCTGCAATTACTGCACCTCCTACCGCATACGGCAAAGTATCAATAACTTCATCAATCATTTGCTTGTTCGTCCTCACGGAAGACCCATCAGAAATAGTCCAGATGACATTCTCACTTACCTCCAGAAATATTCCTCCAAAACGCGACTTTGCAAACCTCGTCATTGATTTCCCCCCAGCAACTTTTAACGCCCCACGAGGTAAATTTATGAAAAGCCCCCCAAATTCACCTGCTAAATAGGTGTTCGGATACCATTGCTGTCTCATTGCCTTCCATTGTTCCTCAATCCATAACTGTTCTTCATAATCAGGGATAGGAATTTCGTGTGGTTCGTAGTTACCAATTTTCGATGCTGCGAATTCAAAGAGATTATAAGCAAATGGTAAGGCGACTTTTCCGATTGCTGTGATCTCAGGAGATCTACCCAAGAACGAAGCATCTCCAAGACTCCATAGAGGTGTCCAAAATTGCGAAGGTCGGTCTCTTTTATATCTGTCATAGAACTCCTTAACAAACCAGTAGTTCGTATGACCCGACACCAATCGAGAACCTCTGGACACAGTAAATGGGATTGCCACTTTGATCCCGCCATATTCCATGTCTTGTGCATGCTCAATTAATAGGTATGACACATCATATTCATTAAAGATTGGATGACCATCAAAACTGAGCAAAACATCGCCCTCACTAAATGGAGATGGTTCTCCAGAAGATAGGTGTGTGGATGCATCTGTAATTTCTATTCCCAAATCCCAATAGCGATCATCTTTAGCAAATCTTAATCCAAGATCGTAGGGAAAAATTTGTAAATTGCCATAACGATCTTTCATGCTGATAACATGACTCAGGCTTGAAGAGAGCGAGATTGCGTCAAAACATGCCTTTTCCAAATCATCTTTTGATTTGTAGACTTCTTGAGGGTTTTCATTGTTACCAAAAGGCGATATGACAAATAGAAACTCATTCTGATGATTCCGCGCGAAATCTACGTTTGACTTATGGAAGCCATAAATATCTTCATCATTTCCCCAATAGCCCAACTTCTCATTGAAACATCTTACACTTATTGGGCTGAAAACAGCACCGCCTTCCCAATATTGACGTTCGGTGTCATAATCGCTCAATCCATGAAATGTATTTACTTTTCTTTGTTCATAAACCGACGATCTTGCGGTCAAATAAAAGTCAGGATTTGAATTTTTAAACAGCCTTGTAACTTTCGCTGTTTTTCCTGCTTCAACTGACATGAAATTTGTAGTTACCCATTCATCATCAGTCACAGGATATGAAACTGCATAATCAACTCTAAAGGGTGTTACATTAAAAACGGTCAGGGTTGCTTCTTGAACAAGTTCGGAGGATTTTTTCCTAACTAGGTTTTGCACTATATTTATGCCGCCGCTATCTATATCCGAATAACTCAGAGCCAATTCCGGAAATTTCTCATCATGAATGATATAGGTAAAAACCCTACCTTCTTCAGTCCACCTAACGTGATTGAATCGATAAAACGGACTTTCATAGTTTTCTGGACTAGACAATGAAAGACCTGAATTAAAATCAGAACCCAAATTCAAATCCATCACCTTATTCGACACGATTGTGTCAACCTCACCCTCTCCCCATACATATTCAGCAAGGTTTCGGACGCTTGCACTGTCATATATGTCATGGATAGCCCTAAAGAGTTCATCGTCGTTCGGGTTAAAAGTAATCAGGGCATGAAAATCAGAGTAACTTTCAATTCTTCTTGAGATTGTTCGTTCTTGATTATCAGGATCGACTGACCACCAACCTTCCAATTTCCAATTAGTCGATGACTCTGATTCATTCGAATAGATTAACGAATATGAGCTTGCATAAGGAGCTGCGGAAACAACCCGCATGTGTACATTCTGCGCAATTCTTTCGCCACGTAATTTACAAATACTCAAGACACTCTCGATCTCTGACTCATCTGCGGTATCCCACTGAATTGCTTCTGTTTCTTTCACAAGGGAATCCAAAAAAACATACTGAAAATTCCCACTGTAGTTCGGGCTTTGTGAAATACTTCGTGAACTGGGAAAACTATTCAATGATTCATCTTTTCCCTTGGAGAATTCTGCCATCCATTTGGTAGAACCGATATCAAGATTAAGTTCAGGAATCCTAGGGCGCGCTTGAATAGTGAATTTAGGTGAAGTCAGAAGGAACTTATTAGATTTGTAAATAAATTTCTCACCCGGAAGCAACAAGCCCTCTCCAACTAAAGATTCACGGAAATCGTATTCATCAACACTGAAACACTTGTATTCGATTGGAGCCAACGTGGCGTTTACTAAAGATATCTTAGGCTTCAGTAAAATTTGTCGGAAAATGAAAAACAAACCGACAGCCACATACATAGCAAAAAAACAGCAATTATCCGTCTTGTTTTGGAGGAATAGACTTTCATTAGGCAAGAAACAGTTCAGATTTAGGAAGACCCTTATTCTATCCGTACCATCACCAAAAATCAAGGATTATGAAAAACTTAACCTAATGCCGCATTCTGATTTGGTTAAGTTGTTTAGAATCAGGATTTAATGTCTGAATTCAGCGTTTTTTGCCTCTATTATCTTGCTTTACTCTTTGCTCTGCCTCTCGGGACAGAGTTTTTTCTCTTTGATGAATGAGCACAGTATTCAACCGATCCCTCACTTCTTTGTTCGGTTTCTTGTGGTATTGCTCGATGAGCTGATCGATCTCAGGATCGATGAAGTATTCCTTTGGCCGTTCTTCTTTCATAAAAGTTACATTTGAGAGTTAAGGTATGCGGCAACCTTGCTCCTCGCAAGTTTGATCCAGTCTCCGACGGTTGAGGTGGCAATGCCGGTTTTCGCTTCGATTTCCTTGTAGGAAAACCCGTATCTGGCATGGAGCCACAGGACTTGCTTTTGTCCGTCAGTGAGTTCAATCCCTGGGAACTCGCTCCAGAAACTGCGCTCGAACTCCTTTTCTTCCTCCTCACTGTGAGGTTCGGAGTTGTGCGCGGGTGAGACAGGAACTTCTGGCAATTCTTCATGAGTTGTCTCTTTGCGCCGTTTTTGAGAGCGGTAATAATCGATGGATTTCTGCCATGCTTTTCTCCGCAGGATCGGCAGACAGGTAATCTTGGATTCCTCGAACCTGTTGAGCACAAAGACCCAGACTTCCTGCATGATATCCTCAGCGCTCTGGTAATTCTTGCAGATATTGGCAACATAGCTCACGAGATAGACGTGATATTTATCAATCGCCTCATTGACGAGCGAGAGCCGTCGCTCGAATTCCTGATCTGTTTCGCTTTGACCCATTATTATCTGAAGTTCACTCAATTCGGGGTTCTTGCCAGTGTTCTCGGATCAAGATCAAATTCCTGATCCTGCCTGCTAAGGGCATTGGCGTAATTGCAGTTCTCAACGAGATGTTCGATGAGCCTTACATCAAAGACTTCTGCCAGAGTGATGGAATGCTGGTCGTTTACTACAATCTGGAACTTTCTGGATTTGCGGTAAACCGGATAATACGCGCTTTCAAAGCCCTTCCATGCAAAGCTGAGGGCATATTCCCTTGAAAAGCTCTGCTTGTTAAACCCCTTCCAGACCTCAACTTCATCTTCCCTGAACTTGATCTTGATGGACTGACCGAACAACCAGCGGGACATGCCAAAGCGCGTTGACACCTCAATGCCTGCAAGCGTGAGTGCAAAGATGATGTATCCGTAAACCCAATACGGATTGAGGTTTGGGAGGTAGAGATACAGCGATCTTGAGTAGAAAATCTTGGTCAGGATATCAAAAACAATCAATGCGCCGCCGGCCTTGGCAAAAAACATGATCGGATCATAGATCAAGCGCTGGATTACAATCATGCGGCGCGGGCTGAGCACACAGGCAGAAATCCTGTTGTTTTTGATCCGAGGCCAGGGATGAACGTATTGCGGCATTTTCTTGTTTTTCTTCATCCGAGAGATCGTCCCTGCCCGCCGCTTTTACGGCTTTGCTCGTGAAACCGCCCTTTGAGTGATAACTGCTCCTTGCGCTCCGCATTTTTGATGAAATACTGACGCTCCTTTGCCTGAATGTCTTTCATGCGCTCAAGGCGCTGCCTCTCATCGTTAAGGACTATTTGCGTAGCGCTGCTTTTTGCCTCATGCTGCAAATCCGATTTTGTGCGCCTGCGATTGTCACGGCGCAATTGAGGCGCTGATTTTTTGATGAGCTCTTCCGCAGTAACCGTCCTGATCAAATCATCGCGGTTATCCGCCAGCTCCTGCCTGAATTCAGTAAATCTCTGCTTCTGCCCGCTCTTTAATTCGTGGTATTTCTGCTGGGTGTTTTCCGGCAAGCGGGCTATGCGGGCATCAAGGGCTTCTTCAGGCATGGCCTGAGCCTTTTCTTGAAACTTCTCTGAAATTGGCTCTTTCATGATTAAGGGTTGGAAGAAGGGAGGAACTGCTCAACAATTTCCTTGGAATGATGCTTGGCCGCGTTCCATGCCAGACCGATATCAGGACTGGAGCCGGTCAGGATCATAATCAGGATCGATGCGATAATGATAAATCGCAGGATGTTTAAAATCGGCATCAACCAGAACAGATTTCTCTCTGAACTGTTGCCGCCAAGCCGATTGCTCAGCCTGTTTTCTGGATCGTAATAGTCCATTTCTACATGGGTTGAATGTAATCCTTGAACGCCGAGTGCTGATCGTAATTTGCCCGCTGCAGAACCCATGGCCTTTTGCCAGGCTGGATAATGAGTTGCCTGCAAAGATGATCATCCCGCGCAAAATACTGGCTGATTTCCTCAGGGGTAAGCAGGCTCTGGATTTGCAGATTGTGATTAAAGCCGGTTGCCCCTTGCTGATTGCGCTGATCTCTGCTGACCGATCCCTGATTGGTGACAGTCAATGTCGTCTGTCCAAGACGCTTGCTCAAGAATTCTGTGGTTGAAAGCTCTGAATTCCCGAAGGCCTGAATGACTCCGGCATTGCCGATAAAGGTTTCCCAGCGCTTGTTATAAAGCGCCTTGAGCTGGCTTAAGTCCTGCAAGAAAATCCAGAGCTTCACGCCAAGACCGGCCATATAACCAATCGCAGTTTCAAGCTCCTTCATGTAACCCAGAACAGGAAACTCATCCAAGATCATCAAAACTGGATAATCCGGTTTCTTTTTGGATTTTTCCATCGCCGCCAATGCGAGATTTACACTGACGCGCAAGAGGGCTGAGCACGTGCTCATGCGCATGACCGGCAGGCATTCATAAATGCTGACATTGCCGTTCTTCAAATCTTCGAACCCAAAATCATTACCGCTCAGAGTCTCGCGGATTGGCTCATAATCCAGAAACTTCAAATTACGCCGCGCCGTGGAAACCACGCTGGTTTGCTCAGCACTCGCCTTTTCCTTTAAGGTCACTGCCGCCCCAGAAATCCTGCCTTCCAGACAAGGATTGTCCTCCATCTCTGCAATCAGATCATCAAGCTCCATCATCTTACCGGAAAGCAGATCATAGACCATCGGCAAATTGCGCTCTTCCTTCACGAACTTGTAATCAGTTGCCACATGAAGAATGACCCCCTCAACAAAGGCTCTGGCCGTTTCAGACCAGTGAGGCTCTCTGGCTTCTTCGATCACCAGAGCGCTTGCAATTAGCCCCGCATCCTCAATGATGGTCGGGCTGTCATATTCCAGTATGCTGAGCGGATTAAAGCGCACCACATAGGAGCGTAGTTCTCCAGGCATCAATCCAAACGGATCGATGATCCCGACTTTCTGACCCAGCACTTCTGCGCGGTGTTTGGCGGTCAAAAGTGCATGATCACCTTTAGGATCGATAGAAAAAACCGACCCGCCATAGGTGAGGAGGTTTGGGATAATCCCCGAGCGGCCTTTGCCGCTTCTCGAACCCGCTATGGTCAAAACATGGCGGTCATCAAGCGAACCAATCAAATTACCGCCATCAGCCAGGTATTCGCTCCGTCCGTCACTCCGCTTGAGCTTAGTGCAATTTGCATGGGTAATGCCAAGAAATATCTCTCCGGTTCTTGGGGTAAATCCATGATTGGCTGCGATAATTTCAGGGCTTTCAAAAAACTGATAGGGCAGCCAGCTTTTTGCCTTGGCTCTGCCCTCAACCCCGCGCGGTAAATCCTGCAATACATTAGCGCTCTTTGCTGATGGATTATTGGAGGATGAGGCTTTCTTGAATATCATAAGGAGGAGAAAATCAGGAATGCATCATATAGTTAAAATTTTGAGAATTTATCAAGCCCATTAGAATTTGTATTTCGGAGCCAACCAATATTTTAGCCAGTTAGAGCCGGATGAAGACAGCCCTTGCCTCGTATCAAGGGCAGATGAAAACACAAGACACGCAAAGACTACCGATTCCGGTTTCCTTGCCCAAAGTGGCGAGGATGCTGGATATTTCAAAACGCGGAGTTTACAGGCTGATTGCCTCTGGTGAACTCCCACATCCCGTCAAGATTGGCGGATGCTCGAAACTCTTCGTGCACCAGATCGAGGATTATCTGAGGAGGCTGGAGGACAAACAAACTGGGCGTGAACATCCGTTCATGTTTGACTCTCGGTAATCCGTAACCAGAATAATTCTCATGGTCGCATACGTATTCAAGCGCCGCCGCAAGAGAGGCGGTAAAACGGTCATCAGCAAGAGCTACTATGCCCGTATCAAGCTGGACGGTGAATGGATCGAACACACCATTTGCCTTAGAACCTCCGACAAGCAGGTTGCCAATGCCAAACTCACCCAGCTCGTTAAAGACAAAGAGCGCGAGCGCATGGGCATCATTGCGCCGGAGAAGCAGCGCATATCTGCGCGCCTTCCCATCTCCAAACACCTTGAGGAATTTATCGCAGACCTGAAGACCGTAGGCCGCTCCAAATCCTATATCAGCCATGTTAAAAGCCGCGTGATTAAAATCTCGGCTGATTGCCGCTGGACTTACCCCTCAGACATCAACGCCGATGAATTTGTGGACTGGCGATCTTCTCAAGATGATCTAAGCCCCAAAACCCTCAACGACTATCAGAATTCTTTCAATGCCCTGCTTAACTGGATGGAGAAACAGGGACGCATTGAGCGTAATCCGCTGATCAACGTCACCAAAGTCGATATCAGGGGCAGACAGCAAAAGCGAAGAGCCTTTACCGATGAAGAATTTTCCCGCCTGATCGAAGCCGCAGACCAGCAACGCTGTCTTTATCTGACCGCCGCCTATACCGGCCTTCGTTTAGGAGAGCTCAGGCAGCTTGTCTGGGCTGACATTGATCTCGATCATGAACGCCCTCATATCAAAGTCAGAGCCTCCACCACCAAGAACAGCAATGATGCCACGCTTCCGCTGCATCCCCGCCTTCATGGCGAACTGATAGAGCACAAGTCCGAGAACGCTTCAGGATCGGATTTTGTATTCGAGGGAACCCATCACGCCGTTTGCGCAAGGCGATTTGCCAAGGACATCGAGAAGGCCAAAATTGTGCGCATTGATGCTATTGGGCGCAAACTGGATTTTCACTGCCTCAGATACACTTTTGCCACTCTGCTTGCCCGCAGCGGTGTTTCCCAGCGCATGGCTCAAGAGCTTATGCGCCATTCCGATCCACGATTAACCGCCAATATTTATACCGACACCACTTTACTGCCAACCTTCGAAGCGGTTCATTCCCTGCCATGGGTGAAGCCAAATCTCCAAAAAGGGACAGTAAAAGGGACACACGAACCAGACATTTCAGGGCAAAACCTGTCTCAGGATGACATGGATGGGGAGGAAGGCGAGCTGTGGGAAGTTGCTCTGGCAGAGGATTTTAGGCAGGATTTGTCACAGGGTGACGCGGCATTACAAATGGCGGAGAGAGGGGGATTCGAACCCCCGGTACCCTTGTGGGGCACACACGATTTCCAATCGTGCACAATCGGCCAGCTCTGTCATCTCTCCGCTGGTGGTAAATGGGCGATCATCGGGAAAAATGGGAGCCTGTCAATGGTGCACGTATGTAAATCGTTACGATTGGGGTTTGCGGGGCAAACCGTTGTCACTCGTCCGGCGTGCCGGACTCACTCGGAACCAATCGTGCACAATCGGCCAGCTCTGTCATCTCTCCGTTTGAGAAGCCAAAGTGGGAAGTGAATCTGGCACTGGGTGGGATGACAAGCCTTATTTGAAGGATTATTTGAGATAGACTTTCTGAGGCTTGTAGTGGGTGTGCAGGAGTTGGTGGGCGCGCTCACTGCAGGGTGCTTCGAGGAAGTCGGCGTAGATGCGTTGGATTTCGGGATTGTCGTGGGAGCAGCGGGTCGTGCTTTGGGCATCGTCGTCGTAGAGTCCGGCCATGCGCTGTTTGCGCAGCCCGACATCAACGTTGTAGGGTTGACCTCCGCCACCGATGCAGCCGCCGGTGCAGGCCATGACTTCGATGAAATGGTAGGGGGTGGGATCGCCATTGTGGCGGGCCTGGCGCACGCGCTTGAGCACTTCGCCGACATTGGCCATACCGTGGGCCACGGCTACCTTGATGGGCGTTCCCTGAATGTTGATTGTGGCTTCCTTGACTCCCGTGAGACCGCGCACGGGCGTGATGTTGAGGGCGTCTCCCTCAAGGTTATCTCCGGTTACCAGATGATAGGCAGTGCGAATGGCAGCCTCCATGACCCCACCGGTCGCGCCAAAGAGGGTTCCGGCACCGGAGTAAGTGCCGAGCAGGGAATCTGCCTGCTCTCCTGCGAGTTCCGTGAAGGCGATGCCGGATTGTTTGATCATGCGCGCGAGTTCACGGGTGGTGAGCACCACATCGACATCCGGATAGCCTGAGGCGAACATGTCTTGGGTTCGCTCAAGTTCGAATTTTTTCGCCGTGCAGGGCATGATGGAGACCTGATAATGTGTCGCCGGATCGATCCCCATTTTTTCGGAATAGTAGGTCTTGGCCATGACGCCGAGCATCTGCTGGGGACTCTTGGCGGTGGAGAAGTTGTCGATGAAGTCGTGGTGGAATTTTTCCATGTAGTCGGTCCAGGCCGGGCAGCAGGAGGTGATCAGCGGCAGTGGACCTGTACCCTGCGTGAGGCGATGCACAAATTCCGTTGCCTCTTCCATGATCGTGAGGTCTGCGCTGAAGTTGGTGTCGAAGACTGCCTTGAAACCGAGGCGGCGCAGAGCGGCGTAAATCTTGTGGGTGAGATTGGTGCCCGGTGCATAGCCAAACTCCTCGCCGAGAGCGATGCGCACGCTTGGGGCGATCTGCACGGAGCAGAATTTTTCAGGATCGCGCAGCGCGGCCCAGACGGTGGCGGTTTCGTCGTTTTCGACGATGGCGCCAGTGGGACAGTGGGCTGCACACTGACCGCACTTGATACAGGGAGATTCGGAGAGCAGGATGTCGCCTGCCGGGGCCATGCGGGTGTGGATGCCGCGCTCGAGAAAGGAGAGTGCCCAGACATTCTGCACCTCCTGGCAGACTTGCACGCAGCGACCGCACTTGATGCATTTGTTAAAATCGATGATGATGGAACCATTGGAAGCGTCGCAGGGTAGGTCGCGCATGTAGCGATCGATGGAGTCCTGCCGGATGCCGAACTCGGCAGCGAGTGTCTGCAGCTCGCAGTTGCCGTTTCTCCCGCAGGAGAGGCAGGCATTGGGGTGGTTGGAGAGAATAAGCTCGATCACGGAGCGCCGGATTTCAGTGAGTTCGCCGTCGTGCGTAGTGATCTCCATTCCATCTTCGAGCGGAGTGGCGCAGGCGCGGGGAAACTTGCGCGAACCCGCCACCTTCACGATGCAGAGTCCGCAGGCGGCTGTGGGCAGCAGATCCTTGTGCTTGCACAGTGTGGGAACCTTCACCTGGACCGAACGGGCGGCCTCAAGAATGGTGGTGCCGTAGGGAACTGAAACGGGCAGACCGTTAATGCGGGCTTGAACGATGTGTTGGATCATGGCGAACGGGGTAGGGGTGGGATGGGAAAATCACGCCGTTTGTTTGGCCAACTCGCTGAGCTGTTTCTTGACCTTGCGTGCGTAGGAGGCTCCACCCTCAATGAAGGCGGTGTATTCCTCTTCAAAGTAGCGCAAGGTGGAGAGAACGGGGTTGGGGGCGGTCTGGCCGAGGCCGCAGAGCGAAGCGGTTTGCATGGCCTTGCAGATGCGGCGGATCTGCTGAAGGTCCGATTCACATCCTCGCCCGCGAAAGATTTTTTCGAGCAACTGCAGGATCTGATAGCCGCCGACGCGGCAGGGAGCGCATTTTCCGCAGGACTCATCAACGCAGAACTTGAGGTAAAACTTTGCCACATCGACCATGCTGTCATTTTGATCCATCACCAGCATGCCACCGGAACCCATGATCGAGCCGAGCTGGCTCAGGCTCTCAAAGCTGATCGCAGTATCGACGAGGCGTTCGGGAATGACTCCACCTGAAGGACCTCCGGTTTGCACCGCCTTCAACTGATTGCCACTGAGCACGCCACCGCAGATGTCAAAGATGATCTTGCGCAGAGGGATGCCCATGGGAACTTCGACGAGTTGGGCGTTGCGCACCTTGCCAGTGACCGCAAAAACCTTGGTTCCCCGGGAGGTTTCGGTGCCATACTGTGCGTACCATGCTGCGTCCCGCTGGAAAATGGAGGCGACCGCAGCGAGGGTTTCCACGTTGTTGATGGCCGTGGGTTTGCCAAACAGCCCGCTGACGGACGGGAAGGGTGGACGTGGGGCAGGGCTCCCTCGCTTCCCCTCGATGGAGGCGATCAGTGCGGTTTCCTCTCCACAGACAAAGGCACCGGCACCCAGTCGGATGTCGGCCTCAAAATCAAATCCGCTGCCGAGAATGTTGCGGCCGAGCAGGCCAGCCTCCCTCGCTTCGGTGATCGCGCGCTGCACGCGCTTCACGGCGAGCGGATACTCTGCCCGGATGTAGAAGTAGCCCTTGCAGGCGCCAATGCAGTAGCCAGCGAGCATCAGACCCTCGAGCACGCGGTGTGGATCGCCTTCGAGCACGCTGCGATCCATGAAGGCTCCCGGATCCCCCTCGTCTGCGTTGCAGATGACGTATTTCTGGTCGGAGACAGGCTCGCGCGTCAGTTTCCACTTGAGCCAGGTGGGAAAGCCTGCACCGCCGCGTCCCCGAAGACCGCTGGTTTTGAGTTCCGCAATGGCCTGCTCCGGAGTCAAAGTGCTCAGCGTTTGCGCCAGGCCCTGATAAGCACCGTGTTGCAGAGCGTCCTGCAGATCTTCGGGATCGATGATGCCACAGTGTTGCAACACGATGCGTAGTTGGGGGTCGCGCTCCTTCACCAGCAAATCCTCCACGATCCGACCGTGCACGAGAGACTCGGTCAGGATGCGGCGAAGGTCGGGAGTCAAAACATTGGAATACGTCACCCCTGAAGGAAGCAGTTGCACGCACATGCCCTGATCGTAGAGGCCCATGTCGAGTGCGCGCACGACCTGGATGTCGCGGATGCCATGCACGGCGAGTTCCTGTTCAAGCGAGGATTGATAAAACCGGGTACGGTCTCCCTTGTCGTCACTGGTGTCCATGACCAGCAGGGCGATTTGACGTTCGCCGTTGAGGGACGTTGCGCGCTGTCGGGTGGCGATGATGTGATCGTCGAGCAGGCGCTGTTCAGCAAGGTGTTGCATCACAATGGCTTGCGCGAGCGGTGGATTGACCTGGCCATAGGTGATGAGGGGCAGGTGTTCGGTTTTCACCATGACGACGGGGTCGGCGTAGGCCATGCCATTGCTGCCTGTCTGAAGAATCTCGGCGGGCAGACCCTGGGCTGCTTTGGTGGTTCGCAGGCATTCGAGCACCTCGGCAGCACCGGCCGCGATGCCACCTGTGTCCATGGCAACGCTGGCCCAGTTGGGCGGGCGCGGAGTTGTGTTGCGCAGGGATTGCAGTGCTTCGAGTGACAGGCGGTTCATGCGGCTCCTCCTTTTTTCGCATGTTCCAGAATATCCTGAAGTTGGCTGGAGATGACGCGACCGTAGGTTTTTTCGTCCACCACCATGGCGGGTGCCATGCCGCAGCAGCCGATGCAGCGCACGGTTTCCAGGTGAAATTCCCGATCCTCGGTGGTTTCTCCTTCCTTGATGTGCAGCTTGCGTTCGAGTTCCTCAATCAACTGGGGTGCCCCCTTGAGGTAGCAGGCAGTGCCATTGCAGAGCGCGACGCTGTGTTTGCCGGGGGGAACGAGTTTGAAGTAGTTGTAGAACGTGAGCACTTCATAGATGCGAGCGAGCGGGATGCCCAGTTCGCACGCCAGTTCCATCGAAATTTCACGGGGCACGTAGCCGTGCTCGTTTTCAATGGAATGCAGAATCATGATGAGGTTTCCCTCCTCATGTTTCCACGGTTTTACGTGTTTGGAGACTTCGACCTCGACGCGCTCACAGTCGTCGATCGGATAGGTCAGAGAGGCGGTATTCATGGGGTAGATCCTTTCGACAAAAGCGATTGTGCGGCAGCTCCTTGTCGTCGCAAGGGGGAAAGGCTGTGGGCTTCGGGTAGTGCGACAGCTAATTTCATGCATAAGGGATGCCGCATGCATGCTTCGAAAATGGAAACTCCGCTCAGCGCGCAAATCCGGATCTGACGGTTGGAATGCGATTCGGGTCAAATGCGCTTGTATTTCACGGTTTGGCTTTTTACATTTGCCCTTTCCTGCATCATGCGCGTAGCGGTGATGCGAATGTTTACCCCCTGAAACAATCTTGTTCTATGAAGAAATCCCCCCTTGTGTTCGCTGGCGTCATCATCGCCCTTGCAGGCAGCATCTGCGCACCACTTCACGGTGCCGAAATACCGTCCCAGGACGCCGTAACCTCCGTCATGCAGCGTGTGGCTGATTGGCAGATTGAGCACATTGACGATACCTCTTACACGATTCGTGTGGGCAAGGACCCGCACCACATCCGCGACTGGACACACGGGGCGCTTTGGGTGGGCATGGTCAAGTGGGCTGAGATGGCGGAAGATTCCAAATACTACGACTTTTTGCTCGATATTGCAGAACGCGGCAATTGGGAGCTTCATGATCGTCCCTACCACGCGGATGATCACACCGTTGGACAGCTCTACGTGGAATTGTACCGGAAGTTTGGAGGTCAGGAAAAAATTGAACCTACGCGCGAGCAGTTCGAATTCATCATGGCCAATCCGAGTGATGAACCCATTTGGCTGGGCCAGTATGAGCACCTTGAACGCTGGACCTGGTGTGATGCGTTGTTCATGTCTCCGCCGATCTGGGCCAAATTGAGCAAGATCACTGGCGATGACCGCTACGTGGACTGGATGGTGGAGGAATTCAAGGCGACCACAGACCATCTCTGGGATCCTGAGGAACAGCTTTATTTCAGAGACAATACCTACATCGAACGTCGCGACCACGGGCGCAAGGTCTTCTGGTCCCGTGGGAACGGGTGGGTATTTGCCGGACTGCCCCTGATTCTGGATGAACTCGACCCGGACTCACCGCACTATGGGTATTTCCTCGATCTCTATCACCAGATGGCGGAAAAGCTTGTGGAGCTGCAGACCGACGAGGGGCACTGGGCGATGAGTCTGTTAGCTGCGGATGTTTACCCGACACTGGAAACCAGTGGAACCTCATTTTTCACCTATGGCCTGGCGTGGGGCATCAACAACGGATTGCTCGACCGCGATACCTATCTCCCGGCTGTGCTCAAAGGATGGAAGTCCGTCACTGCTGCTGTCAACGACGATGGTATGCTGGGATACGTGCAGCCGATCGGTGCCGAACCTGGAAGCTCCTGGCCCGAGGTTACGGAAGTGTATGGCGTCGGTGCATTTCTCGCTGCAGGCAGCGAAGTTTACAAGCTGGCCAAGTGAGCGATACGAGGCATTGCAGCTTCACCCTTAGCGGGGTTTGGGGAAATTCTGATTCGGTCGCAGTGGCGTGCCTTGGCTACGCTTGCCGATGGTGAAGGTGCACCCCGTCTGATAGGGGGAAACAGGGATAGGGATTGGCGTGCCCACGGATCCGGTTCGCCAAGGCAAACCCCTGCACAAAAGCAATGAATCTGTGCCCACGATGAGGGGTGCAGGTTCGGGACTTCTCCACACTTTTCGATTTGAACATTGACCTTTTCTGTGAGGAATTCATTACTACGGTAACGATTCTTGCAGAAACAATGATCAAACCGAACGATGGATGACGTTTTTCCCATGGCCCGCGAGGCCGATGATGCGATGCAAGCCCTCAGCTATGAGTTGCGGGTGTTGAGCGCGATTCGGCGCATTGCGCGCTCGGTGGATGTCTATTCAAAACGGGTATCTCAGCGCTATGGCGTGACGGTGCCACAATTGATCTGTCTATTGCGAATCGACGAAATGGGGTCGCTTTCCATCAAGGAATTGGCGACCGCGGTGAATTTGAGTCCAAGTGTGGTGGTCGGGATTGTCGACCGCCTTGAGAAGCAGGAGTATGTCGTGCGGGAGCGGTCCATTCGTGACCGTCGCATCGTGCGTGTGCTGCTGACGGAACGGGCCAAAGCATTGATTGCAAATTCACCCTCCCCATTGCAGGAAAACCTCAAAGCGGCAGTCGGAAAGTTGCCGGAACTGGAACGCGCCACCATTGCGCTCTCTTTGGAAAAAGTCTGCGCCTTGATGGAGTCAGAGCGGGTCAACCCGGAGATGCAGGGCAGCGATGCCGCTCTTCTGGATATCGCTACGGTCTGAATTCGCGGGCAGATTCATGAGGTTTCCCACAGGCATGGACGTTGCTGAGTCGACGTGGCTTCGCGTTTCCGCGAAGTGGCCTGAAACCCTACAACTACAAAACAAAACTATGACTTGCACATTGATTCAATTGACAAAACGCAGCGTGGGCCTTGCCTCGCTCATCGCGGGTTTGCCCATGATGCTCATGGCGCAAAGCAGTGAAGAACTGCGCCAGCGCGTCGAACGCCTCGAGAGCGAACTGGCAGAAGCAAAAGCAGCACTCGCGAGTGCTGCGGATACAGGGCCATCCAAAATACAGCTCGGCAATCTGAGCATTGGAGGAGCGATGCGCGTCAACTATGTGATTGGGGACTACGAGAGTGGTCCGGGAGCGACGCGCGGTTCCAGTGGCGGCAACATGATGCTCGATACCTTTCGCATCAATCTGGACTACGTGAAGGGGCCGTGGAGTGCGAAGGCCGAATACCGTTGGTACAATGGCTACAACATGCTGCACACCGGTTGGCTGGGTTACACCGGTGAAACCGATTGGAGTGTGCAGCTGGGAGTCAACCGTGTGCCCTTTGGTCCGGGTGCCTACGGAGTCTCCAACAGTTGGTTTTTTGATCAGCATTTTTACGTTGGACTTGCGGATGACATGGATCTCGGGGTCAAATACACCACATCCCGGGGTGACCTGACCTGGGACTTTGCTTACTACGTATCGGATGAGGGCAATTATGTGGGTGCCTCCCGAGACTCTGCCCGCTATTCCTACGATCCGGTCATGTGGACCTACGAGGGGGAAAAACGCGGCTATGCGGAGCGGCATCAGGTCAACGCCCGTGTCATTGCGGATCTTTCGGACAGCACCGACTTGGGGGCCTCCCTGCAGGCGGGACTACTGGAGGGTGAGAAAAGCGACGATGGCAGCATGGTGGCAGGTTCGGTGCACATGGTGAACACCCTGGGCAAGTGGCGCGTCAACTCCCAGCTGACCTACTACAACTATGATATTGGTGCAGGTGCGACCGGGGATGATGAGTTGATTCCATTCGGAGCCTACGATTATGCGTGGCCAATTGCGACCGAAGCGGTGATTCCTGCGATTGCGGTGAGCTACAGCGTGGATACGGGTCACCTGGACTGGCTGGATTCGCTGACGCTCTACGCGGAGTACAGCTCGATCCTGAAGACGGGAAGCACGGCGGATGGAACCGACTTTAAGGACAGCTCGCTTGCAGTTCTCGGAGCCGCTTGGGCGCGCGGGGGATGGTACATTTACACCGATCTGGCATTTTCTGACGGAAATTATTTTGTCGGTCTGGACGATTTTACCACGCAGGGAGCGAACTTGAACGCCTCCTGGCAGAGCCGGTTGAACATCAATTTTGGCTACTATTTCTAGGATTGGATTTCCACAGAAAACTCTTGCAACCCCTACAAACCATCAAGACGACATGAATGTTCTCGAGGTTCGCAACCTGTACAAGATCTTCGGGCACAAGCCCGGGGATCGCGCCCTGCCCATGGTGAAAAATGGTGAAAGCAAGGCTACCATTCTCAAAAAAACGGGCTGTACGGTCGGCATCAACAATGCGACGTTCGATGTGAAAAAGGGAGAAATCTTTGTGATCATGGGACTTTCCGGCAGTGGAAAATCCACCGTGATCCGCTGCCTCAATCGCTTGATCGAACCGACCGATGGCGAAGTGCTCATCGACGGGCAAAACATTGTGGATCTCGACGCCGAGCAGCTGCGCAGTGTGCGCCGGAAAAAACTGAGCATGGTCTTCCAGCGCTTCGGATTGTTGCCGCACCGCAGCGTGATCGACAACGTTGCCTTCGGGCTGGAGGTGCAGGGCATCGGCAAGGCGGAGCGTCATGAAAAGGCGATGCAGGCTATTCAAACTGTTGGATTGTCCGGCTACCAGGATCAGATGACGCAGGCACTCAGCGGCGGCATGCAACAGCGGGTGGGGTTGGCGCGGGCATTGGCAAATGATCCCGAAATTTTGCTCATGGACGAGGCCTTTTCGGCACTTGATCCGTTGATTCGGGTGCAGTTGCAGGATGAGTTGCTCGAATTGCAATCGCGCATGCACAAGACGATCGTGTTCATCACGCATGATCTCGATGAGGCACTCAAACTGGGGTGTCGCATCGCCATCATGAAAGACGGTGCCATTGTACAAATCGGCACACCGGAAGAGATCCTGACAGATCCCGCCAACCAGTATGTGCAGGATTTTGTGGAAAATGTGGACCGTTCCCGTGTGATCACAGCTGGCAGCATCCTGCGCAAGACGAAGGTCGCCTACGAGTCGTATGGGCCACACCAGTGCCTGCGCATGATGAAGGAGTTTGGATCGTCAACGCTCTTTGTTGTGGATGAAAACCGCCACTTCAAAGGATACATCACGGTCGATGCCGCTGCCGAACTGGCCAAGACCGTTCTACCGGCAGAGGATGAACAAAAGAACAAGCACATCCGTTCCATCATACAGACGGATGCACCCACGGCACCGGAGAGCGCGGCCATTGCCGATATTGTGGGGGATGCATCGCGAACCGCACTGCCCATTGTGGTGCTTGGGGATGCCGAACCCGAGTTTCGCGGCATTGTCAGCCGCCCTGCCATCCTTGCCGCCCTGTCTGGAGACTGATACCATGGAATTACCTGTTGGAGAAGTATTTGAATCCCTCATCCGCTGGCTGAAGGCGAATCTGGGTGAACTGTTTGACGCGATCAGCGCGACCATCAATTTTGCGATCCTGTTGCTGGAACGCATCCTCTCGGTAGAGGCGGGTGTGCTGTTTCCCATGTTGTTCATGACGCTGCTCATCGCGGGTCTCTGTTTCGGACTGTTGTCCCGCAAGTTGCCGTGGAAGCAAGCCCTTGCAGCCGGGGTTGCTGTGATGATCGCCGGCATCCTATTGCACAACTGGCGCAGCCATCGCCTGACGCAAACAGTGACCGCTGATCAGCTGACAACCCTGCACGCGGGTATTGCCCAGGTCGAAGACCAGCTGGCACAGGCTCCAGACGCCCTGCGTGAGACGGTTGATGCACCCTCCGGGCAGCGTGAACTGTCACGGGTTCGCACGCAGATCGAACGCGCGAATGCGGGTGAAGCGTTGACCAGTGTGCTCAGCCTGAGCAATTACCAGCGTTCACGCGCCTTTCTGGATCGACTTGCAATGGGGCAGGGTCCGCTCGCCGAGTCTGCTGCGACACTGTCTGCATCACTGGCGGATCTGAATCCAGCACCCCTGCCGTGGTTTTCCTGGGCGGTGACGTCCCTGTTGCTGATCCTGCTTGCATGGTATGGAGCAGGTAGGGGACTGGCAATTTTCACCTTAATCGGTTGCGGACTCATCCAGTCGATGGGGTTCTGGGAACCGACTGTGGAAACGCTGGCACTTGTGATTTCGGCCACTGCATTTGCGCTGCTGATCGGAGTGCCGCTGGGTATCGCTGCGGCGGCAAGCCAGATTGTGGACCGCGTGTCCAAACCCGTGCTCGACTTCATGCAAACGATGCCGGCATTCGTGTATTTGATCCCGGCGGTCTTGTTTTTTGGACTGGGCAAGGTACCCGGTGCGATTGCGACATTGATTTTTGCCATGCCACCCGCCGTGCGCCTCACCAGTCTGGGAATTCGTGGAGTGCCAACCGAAGTCGTGGAGGCCGCGCAGTCCTTCGGGTCGACACCGATGCAACTGCTGTTTAAGGCGCAACTGCCGATCGCGTTGCCCACGATCCTGGCCGGACTGAATCAGACCATCATGCTGGCCCTGTCGATGGTGGTGATTGGGGGCATGATCGGGGCCGGAGGACTCGGAGAGGTTGTGCTCAGTGGCATCACCCAACTCAAAATCGGACTGGGATTCGAGAGCGGACTGTCGGTTGTGATCCTTGCGATCTACCTCGACCGCCTCACCCAGTCCATCGGAAGTATCAGTGAGAAACGCTGAATCGACCTAAATTAAACCCAAAAACTCAAACTGTTTATGAAATCAAAGAAACTGAAAATGACACTACATACCCTGATCCTGAGTGCGATGACCTTGGGATTCACAGGATGTCAACCCACCGCAAACGACAACACCGGATCTGGCGCTGAAGCCGCTGGAGCGGAGGAACCCAAGGTGGCAAATCTGGCCTATGTCAACTGGGCTGAAGGGGTGGCCTACACCCACCTCGCCAAAGTGGTTCTCGAGGAAAAAATGGGCTATGAAGTCAACCTGACCATGGCCGATGTGGGACCTGCCTACATGGCGGTTGCTGACGGCAACCAGGATGCTTTCATGGAGTGCTGGCCGGGCATTCATCAGGACTATCTCAACGAAGTGGGGGATCGCCTGGTGGACCTGGGAGTGGTCTATGAGGGAACCTCGCTGGGACTGGTTGTTCCCAGCTATGTCACCATTGACAAGATTTCGGAACTCAATGCGCACAAGGACAAGTTCAAGGGCGTGATTACCGGAATTGACTCGGGTGCCGGCATGATGCGCCAGACGGCAGACTACATCATCCCGGAATACGAGCTTGAGCTGGAACTCGTGCCCTCCAGCGGACCGGCCATGACGGCCGCATTGTCCGCCGCTGTGGAAGCAGGGGAGTGGATTGTGGTTACCGGATGGCGGCCGCACTGGATGTTCGGGCGCTGGGATCTCAAGATTCTTGAGCAGGATGCTGACAAGACGGTCTGGGAAGAAGGCAGCATTCACATCCAGGGACGGGCGGATATTGCTGAGGATAAGCCAACCCTGGCGGCCTTCCTCAAGAACATGCATCTCACGGATCCCCAGCTCAGTGACCTGATGGTGAAGATTGAAGATTCGGACTACGAAGTGGTGGAAGTCGCACGGGAGTGGATGTATGCCAACGAGTCCGTCGTGGATGCCTGGATTCCCTAACCCCGTAGCAGTTTGCCGGTCTCCTTGCCGGGCAAATGCCTGAATCCAGAGATCGGTGTTGCTGCGACAAACCCGAAAAAACCAGCAAGGGAGAGCGGCTTGCTCTGATACTTTATCCCGCCCATGAAAACAACCTGTTGTTACGCCCTGTTGTGCCTGTGTCTCGGTCTCAGTACCCTGACGGCACAAGATCGCGAACCTGACGGTTCGCTCCAACTGCTTGTACCGGAGACATCTCCGGTCGTGAGCACGGATGGGACGCTCTCGCTCCGGTGGACGGATGCCGGAGCGCAGTCCAACTATCGACTCGAACGCAGCCGGGATGCCCAGTTCAGCGATTCGCTGACGATTTATGAAGGGGCCGATCTTGGCACCTTTGTTTCCGGTATGACGGCTGGAGTGTGGCACTACCGCCTGAGCGCGCTGGATGCAGAATCGGGTGAACCCGTGCCGGGAACCAAACCCGTTTTGACAGAAGTGCGTGTCGAGTTTGTTTCCGCACGACAAGTCGTATGGCTGATGAGTGCGGGAGCGGTCACGCTGGTGTGCATTGTCGGATCGGTACTGACGGGATATCGCCGGTATCGCGGTTGGAATCTCAACGCGGAGGCATCATGAGGGTATTGCAGGAAGAAACGATACTCGATCCCAATGTGGGCTGGATACTGCTTGCGCTGTTTGGAGTGCTCTGGGTCGGACTGGGATTTTATTGGGGGCGCAAAGCGCAAAACCTCGACGGCTTCATGCTCGCGGGTCGTAACGTGGGGCTGGCACTGGGAACAGCGACCGCGATGGCCACCTGGGTGACCTCGAATACGGTGATGCTCGCTCCGCAGTTTGCCCTGCAGATGGGAATCTGGGGCATGCTGGCCTACGCCACTGCGAGCTTTGGTCTCTTTCTCTTTGCGCCAATGGCGATCCGCATCCGTCAGCTGATTCCCAAAGGCTACACCAGTGGAGACTTTATCCGACTGCGCTATGGTCCAGTGGCATGGGCCTTGTTTCTGCTCATTTCCATGGTCTATTCCATGGCTTGGCTGGTGAGCATGGCCATGGCAGGTGGCATCGTGCTGCAGGCCCTGGCGGGCATCCCCTACATCTGGGGCATGAGTGTGATTTTGATCGTTTGCGTGCTTTATACCCTTGTGGGTGGACTCTATGCGGTCATTGGCACGGATTTCATCCAGAGCGTGATCATCCTTATCGGTGTTCTCGTGATTGGAGTGGTGGCCATGACGCGGGTCGATTTTGGCGCTGCCTATGAACGCATCGCGACGGTGCAGCCCGGATTGTTAATGGTCTTCATGCCAGTGGCACTGCTCTCGCTGTTCAACAACATGTTTTTCGGCTTTGGAGAAGTTTTCCACAACAACGTGTGGTGGACGCGTGCGTTTGCGATCCGCCGGGACGAAGTGGGCAAGGCCTTTTTGCTCTCCGGATGTTTCTGGCTGCCCATTCCGATTGCGGCAGGCTTTATCGCTTTGTTTAGCGGTTCGCTGGGCATCAATGTGACCGATGTGGACATGGTCGGACCCCTTGTGGCGGGTCATGTGCTGGGTCCGGTCGGTGCGATGGTGGTGTTTGTGGTCGTGTTCTGTTCCCTGGGTTCGAGCATCGACAGCCTGCTCGCCTCCACATCGGACCTCCTGGCGGAGGATGTGTATAAAAAACTGCTGCGCCCCGATATCGAGGATGACACACTGCGCCGTGCGACCTCCTGGATCATTGTGGGACTGGGTATTGTGACATGGTTCCTGTGTGCGCCGCGCCTTGGGAATTTGGTCACGGTGCTTTTTCTCTCGGGTCCGCTTGTGGGAAGTGCGATCTGGCCTGTGCTGACGGGCCTCTACTGGAAACGGGCCAATGCCTGGGGAGCCTGCTCGGCAATGGTGCTGGGAAGTGCGATCGGACTCTATGCCTACTTTTCAATCGGGTGGTTTGCCGCTACCCTCATTTCAACCGTCGTTTCCATGATTGTCGTGGTGGTGTTCACCTGGCTGCGCCCCGCCGATTTTGATTGGAAACAACTCTCCCGTGAAAGTCATTAATGCCTCAAGTGCTTGCCATCATGCAATTTTCAGAAAACTTGACTCAGTGGATCCTCTACGGCTCCCTCGCGCTCACCGCCCTTGCGCTGTGTTCCCTGTTGGTGCTGTTGTACCGCGATTTCATCCGTAAAAAAATCTGGTAAGACCATGACTATGTTTCAAAACCTGGAACCCAATAAAATCGCTCCCAACCTCAAGCCTCCCGAGGGGTCGGAGCACCTGCACCCGCAGGCCAGAGCGTTATTTGAGGAGAATCCCATCAACGTTCAGGTTCTCAGCAAGCTGGAGAATGAGTCCATTCTCAAAGTGAAGCAGTTTGACAAGGAAACGGTCATCGAGCTCGCAAAGTTGGCAGCGATTTTGGAAGACTTCCACATCGCACCCTATCACGTGCTGGACGGCAAGATCGCCACGACCGCATTTTTTGAGGCGAGCACTCGTACACGACTCTCCTTTGAGAGCGCAGTGCAGCGCCTGGGAGGACGCATCCTGAGCATTCCCGAAGGGGGAGTGACCGGAGTCAAAAAGGGCGAATCCCTCGAAGACATTGGTGAAATGTTCAATGCCTATTGTGACATGGTGATCATGCGTCACACCGAGACGGACTGCCTGAAACGCATCCTCAAACACCTTCGGGTTCCGCTCATCAATGCTGGAAACGGCACCGGTGAACACCCGACCCAGGCACTCGCCGACTGGTATGCCCTACTGAAATGGAGACCGGGTCTGGCTGACGAAAAGGATGACAAGATGCTCAATCTGGGCATCCTTGGTACTCCCGGGCAGATGCGCGCAGTGAAGAGTTTTCTTCTGATGTCGCTATTGTTCCGGCGTAAGATTCGCAAGGTCACGGTGATCTCGGAAATGGCGGATCCCTTTGGACTCGACATCACCGAAGCACTGGACGGCGCGGACATCGACTATGAGGTGACCAATGATATTCAGGAGGCCCTCCCGACGCTGGATGTGATCTACATGAACTCGATCGCACTGCTTGGGGAGAGCTATCAACAGCTTGGCAATCGCTACATGCTCAACAGCGAGAGCAAACTCAAACCGGAGTCTGTGATCCTGCATCCACTGGCGCGGCTCAAAGAGCTGGACACTTCCCTCGATAACACCCAGCACAACCTGTATTTCACGCAGGCCCATGGTGCGGTGTTCATTCGGCAGGCACTGTTGATATCGGTCTTTGGCCGACTCGACCGCCTGCCCGACGACATCCCCCTTCTCAAGTAAGGAGGGCTGTTGCTGTTTTCTGAATCGGACCCGGCCTGATGGTCGAGTCCGTCTGTTGAATGGATTTCATTTTACCTTGCCAACGCCGGGGCAACATTAACCGGCGAACCCATACCTAAATATCATGTGCGGAATCGCAGGAGTCTTCACCCGTCAACGCCTCGACAGCAGGCACGAACGCGCCATTGGCCCGATGCTGGAGCAAATCCGGCACCGTGGGCCGGACAGCCAAAAGCACTATGCCGATGCAGAGAACGGTTTGCTGATGGGCCACACCCGTCTGATCATCAATGATTTTGCGACGGGCGAGCAGCCGTTATTTGAGGAACAGGGCGACCTGGTGCTCACCGTCAACGGTGAGTTCTATGATTTCAAGAAACACCGCTCTCGTGCGATGGCAGAGGGACATCGGTTTGCCACAAAGTCGGACAGTGAAGTGGTGCTTCCGCTCTACCGCAAACACGGGCTCGCTTTTACGGAGCACTTGCGCGGTGAGTTTGCCTTTACGCTCTTCGACCGCAAGAAGCAGGAGCTGATCCTGGTGCGGGACCGTTTTGGCATTCGTCCGCTCTTTTTTCATCTCAGCAACGACACGTTGGTCTATGGTTCTGAGGCCAAGGCGGTGTTGGCCCATCCGGACGTGCCGCGACAGATCGACCCCAAGGCAGTGATGCACCAGATGATGCAGACCACGGTCCCGGGCATGTCGTCGTTTGTCGGTATTCGCGCGCTGGAACCTGGGCGCATGTTGCGTGTTCGCAGGACAGCAGATCGCCTTGAAGTCAGCGAACACAGCTACTGGGACTACGAATTTCCCGAGATGGAAGCACGCGAACCCATGAGCGAAGAAGCTGCCATTGAGCAGGTGAGGGAAAAGCTGATTGAGTCGATTGTGCTGCGGCTGGAGGCGGATGTGCCCGTCGGTTGTTATCTCTCAGGTGGCATCGACAGCTGTTGCATTCTGGGTCTTGCAAGCGGGGCGATGCAGAGTCCGGTGAAGGCGTTCACGATCAGCTTTGATCATGACTCCTATGACGAGTCTGCCATTGCGGTGGAAATGGCGCAATCGATGCAGGCCGATCATGAGATGATTCGATTGCAGGCCGATGATTTGTATGGCGACAACTACGTGAATACGGTTTTCCATGCGGAGCGCTCCTTCTACAATACGCTGGGTGTGGCCAAGAATCTCATGAGCCGCCGCGTTTGGCAGTGTGACTACCGCACTGTGATTACGGGTGAAGGGGCGGATGAGCTGTTTGCAGGTTATCCCGCACTCAAGCGCGATCATTTTCTGCACGGATTGAAGCACCTGCCTGAAAAGGAACGCCAGTTACTGCACGCCCAGCTCGAAAAATCGAATCAGCTGTTTAAAGGTGCCATCCTCGCTGAGGATCAGCTTTCGCATCCGGCATTTGATGATATTTGCGGGTTTACGCCTTCGTGGATTCAACCCTGGATGGCGACACTGGAGTTGATCAAGCCCCTTCTGAGCGCCGATGTGAAGGCTGCTCTGGGCAGTTATGATCCGATTGAGGGCATCGTGGAGAAACTGGATGCGGGCATGATCCGTGGCCGCCATCCACTCGATATGGCCCAGTACACCTGGAGCAAAACCCAGCTGGAGGGTCAGATCTTGAACTGGGGTGGAGACCGGGTGGACATGGCGAACTCCATGGAGTCGCGACCCGCCTTTCTCGACCATCACCTCGCACAGGTGGCAACGCGCATCCCGCCAGAGTATCGCATCAAGGGGAACACTGAAAAATGGGTGTTGCGCGAAGCGGTGAAGGGTGTACTGCCAGAGGTGCTTTACAAGCGCGAGAAGTTTGCATTCATGGCACCGCCGGCCCATACGGACCCCTCGAAGAAGCGACGCCTGCAGGAACTGCTCGACACCTATGTCAACGAAAGCCGAATTCGCACCGCCGGACTTTTTGATCCGGTTGCAGTGAAACACTTTCTCGAAGCCTATCATGCGGACCAGGATCCGGTGTCCCTGACGCGCAAGGACACAGTGGTCAACCATCTGCTCTGCCTGCAGATCATGGATTCGCTCTTCATTCAGCGCTGAGTTGAGATTGTGATCATGCCTGAGACCGATGCAAACCCGCCTCGCGTTCGCCTGGAACGCCTGAAATCCCACGTGGAGGAACTTGCGCAGTTTGGTCGCAACGAGAGTGATGGTGCGCTTTATCGCACAGCTTTTTCGGATGCGGACCTCGAAGCGAGACGCTGGTTGATCGGAAAACTGGAAGCACTGGGACTGCCTGCGCAAATGGATGGGGCTGGCAACGTGAAGGCGTTGCTCAAGGGAAGCGGAGACCGGCCTCGATTGGTCGTGGGATCGCACACCGATACTGTACCGCGCGGGGGAGCACTGGACGGTAGTCTGGGCGTGCTCAGTGCGCTGGAGTGCCTGCAGACCCTGATGGATGCGAACTGGATACCGGAGAGGGATATTGAATTGGTGGCGTTCAGCGATGAAGAGGGTCGCTTTGGCGGCATGTTTGGTTCGGAGGCCTATTGCGGAAAAGTAACGCCAGAACGCCTGGAGTATTACTGTGAGGCTGAGGAGCAGACCTTGCGACAGGCGATGCAACAGCAGGGAATGGATCCCGAAGCGGCCTTGTCTGTGGGGCAGGATCCCTCACAAATCGCGGGCTATCTGGAGTTACACATCGAGCAGGGGCCGGTCTTGCACCACCTGGGTAAGCAAGTGGGCATCGTTCAGGCGATCACCGGACTCTTCAAGTGGCGGGTGTGTCTGGTGGGACAGAGCAATCACGCGGGTACGACACCGATGAACCTGCGGCAGGATGCGCTCATGGGACTCGCAGAGTTTGCGTTTTCGGTATCGCGGGTTCTGGAGGAATATGGCACTGAGGAGAGTCGTGCAACGATTGGGCGCGCCCAGATTTTGCCCGGTGCTGCAAACACGGTTCCGGGATTTGTGGAATTCACCCTGGATGTTCGTGACCCGAACCCCGAGATTCTCCGGGAACTGGAGCAGGCCTTTGCCCGATCTTTACGGGCAATTTGCCAGCGCCGCAGTTTGGGCTGTGAGCGCGAGCAGCTGAGTTGGATTCCGCCGGTTTCCTGCGATCCGGAAATGGTCGCTCTGCTGGAAAGCTCAGCGCGGAAACGGGGACTTCAGGCGCATTGCATGAACAGTGGAGCAGCGCACGATGCCCAAATCATGGCGAATCTGACTCGCATCGGCATGATTTTTGTGCCCAGTAAAGCGGGCTTGAGCCATGACCCCGGTGAATATACGGAATGGAGTGATATTGAGGCAGGTGCAAATCTCCTGCTTGAAATGATATTGCAGATGGATGCGAGGGTTGCCTGAGGCAGCCGTTCCTGCATCTGAGAAATCGAATTTTGAAAACAATATAATGAGTGCCGCACCCAGTGATCCCCTGAAACAAATCTACCACGAATCGATCGTGGACCACCCGATGCATTTTAAGCAGTTGTCCAACGCGGGCACTGCACTGCTCTGCATCGACTTGCAGTACCTGGATGCCGCCGAGGGCTACGGAGTGTTTCAAAATCCCGAGGTGTCGGGAGTCAGTGAACAGGATCGGCGCTACTATTTTGACACACTCAATGGTTATGTGCTGCCAAACGTGCGTCGATTGCAGGATGCATTTCGCACCCATGGGCTTGAGGTGATTCATGTGCGCATTCAGGCACTGACTCAGGATGGACGGGACCGTTCAACAGGACACAAGCGGCTGCAGCTGCTTGCACGACCCGGCTCCCGCGAGGCGGATTTTCTCGAGCAAATCGAACCGCAGGGAGACGAAATCGTGATCAACAAGACCGCCAGTGGGGTGTTTTCCTGTACGAACCTTCACTACGTGCTCAAGAACATGGGAGTAGGGGCATTGTTTGTGGTCGGCGTCTACACCAATGAATGCGTAGAGACGACGATCCGGGACGCCTGCGATCTCGGATATTCCGTGACGATGGTGGAAGATGGCTGCACAACAGTGACTGAGATGCTGCACCGCGCCTCCATCGCGACACTCAAGGACCGCTACGCACGTGTGATTTCGACGCAACAGGCGATCGAGGATATCCAGACCTATGTGGATACACCTGGCAGTGCAGCGCAGTCATGAGAAATTCCCTCAAGGGCAATGGATCGATGTGCCGAATATAGTACACATTTTGTGATATTTTGAAGGGGGAACATTGTTTCCATTCATGGGCACGGTAGTGTCACATCGTGGACGTTGCGAGCGGCAGGTGCCGCTCGGATGACACGATCCCAACTCAACCCCGAATATCATGAAACAATTGCTGCGTAATCGGATTTGCGGTGCCCTGGTGGCGTCGCTTACCTGCTTGCTTCCCTCTTCCCTTCTGCAGGCGCAGAAGTTTGAGGGGCTGGCCCTGACTCCACCCATGGGGTGGAACTCGTGGAATACCTTTGAGAGCCACATCAACGAACAACTCGTCAAGGATACTGCGGAAGCGATGATTCGCACCGGTATGCGTGATGCTGGCTATGTTTACATCGTGCTCGATGACTGCTGGTCGCTCAGGGAGAGGGATCCTGAGGGAAATCTGGTTGCTGATCCTGAGAAATTTCCAAGCGGCATGAAAGCCCTTGCAGACTACTTGCATGAGCGTGGATTCAAGTTTGGCATCTACGGTTGTGCGGGCAAGACAACCTGTGCCGGGTATCCCGGAAGCATGGGCCATGAGTATCAGGATGCCCGGACATTTGCGTCGTGGGGTGTGGATTATTTGAAATACGACTGGTGTGCCACCGGAACACGCGATGCAATCGAGGCCTATACGACGATGCGGGATGCGCTCTATCAAGCTGGGCGTCCGATTGTGTTCAGTCTCTGCGAGTGGGGAACCGCCGATCCCTGGCTTTGGGGCAAGCAGGTCGGGCACCTCTGGCGTGTGTCGGGCGATATTTATGACTGCTGGGACTGCGAACAGGAGTGGTCGCGCGGATGGAAGTCAATTCTGGACCTGTACCACAACAAAAAGCCTTCGAGTGGCGGAAGGGATGGTCTGGGACAGTACTCAGGGCCGGATGGCTGGAACGACCTCGACATGATGGAAGTGGGCAATGCCGGACTCAGCACCATTGAATCGCGCTCGCATTTTGCGCTGTGGTGCATGGTGGCCTCACCCTTGATGGCTGGCAATGACCTGCGCATCATGTCCGACGAGATCGCAGCGATACTGACAGACAAAGAGGCACTTGCGATCAATCAGGATCCACTCGGAGTACCTGGGTGGCGCTATGGCATCGTGCCGGATAAGTATGAAATCTGGATTCGTCCGCTGGAGGGGGGAGACTGGGCGGTGTGTGTGCTCAACGACAGTGACCAGGATCTCGACATCACCCTGGAGTGGGAACGCCTCGAGCGACACCTTTCCGGTCACTTCGAAATCTTTGACATCTGGGATAAACAGTCACTAGGCACGAACGAAGGAGCACTCTCCAAGCGTGTCAAATCTCACGACACCTGGTTCATGCGACTGAGTAATCGTGCGGGCTGATACCCTTTATGCTGTAAACAACTGAGTTTTGAAACATCGGCTGGGGAATGCCAGCCGATGAGGCCTATGGGCCGGGACTCCGCGCGCATTGCGCTTGCGCAATGGGTGCCATTGCACGAGGCTGATGCGAATGCAGACGAAGCGGTTTTCTATCGGGTTGGCACTGGCCTGTCTTGTGGCGGCTGTGTTTCCAATAAACGCAAGTGCAACAAATCCCGACTGGCAGGGCCGATGGGCGCTGACTCGGGAGGGCGGCGGTGCCGGTTGGCTCGAGATCACGCAGCAGGACGGTTACCTGGATGGAAAGATACTGTGGCGATGGGGCAGCGTGGCTGCGGTGTCGAGCGTGACGCTCGACGGGGATCTGCTTTGGGTGACGAGGGTGCGACAGATTGAACGTAAAGATGCCGCAGGCAAGGTGGTCCGCACCCAGCAATTGACCGAGACTTGGCGCCTCGAGGCGGACGCGGAGCAGGTGAGGGGCGAATACCTTTCGCCGCAGCCGGATGGAAGAGCGTTGGTGCGAGAAGCCTTCAGCGCAGTACGGATTCCGGAACTGCCGCCGCGTCCGGATTTGTCGAAGCTGCGCTTTGGGGAGGCGGTGGATTTACTCGCTGGCAGCAGCCTGGACGGATGGGAATTGACGGATCCGCAGAGCGTGAACGGCTGGAGCGTTACCGAGCACGGGGTGCTGGTCAACGATCCGGTTCAGACTGAAGGGGAGCCTCACATCCACTATGGGAACCTGCGCACTGTGGCGGAGTTTGAAGATTTTTCCCTGAGCTTTGAGGTCCGGGTGCCTGAAAAAGGCAACAGTGGGGTGTACTTGCGCGGGGTGTACGAAGTGCAGGTGCTCGACAGTGCGCACCGGGACGCAAGTGCACTGAACATGGGAGCGATCTACAGCCGTATCGCACCCGCAACGCGGGCGGAACGTCCTGCAGGCACCTGGCAACAGATGGACATCATGCTCGTGGATCGCCATGTGACTGTGCGGCTTAACGGCACTGTCGTGATCGACAATCAGGCTCTGACCGGCATCACCGGCGGTGCGCTATGGGCGGATGAACTGCGACCCGGCCCGATCTACCTGCAAGGGGATCACACTGGTGTGGAATACCGCAATCTGCAATTGCGTCCCGTGCTGGATCAGTAGACAAGGGCAATGCCTGAGGTGCCTGGTCGTATTGCAGGACAGTCGAAGCTTGCATTGCCGTGTGAGCTGCATTGCGTTTGAATCTGTTCATGGATTTTGCAGTGTTTCCATTGGTGGATGGAGGAGCGGAGGAACTCATCCTCGGTCCCGAATATTACTGGGACAATTCCAGGCGCACGGAAGTCAATCGCATCAATCTTCAGCGTACCCTCAGTGGAGCTGCGTTTTGGCAGGATGCAAGTGGACGTCGTCTCGTGCCTCTGGGCAAAATCATGATCTTCACCCAACGGGAACCGACGGTCTATGGATATCCTCCGGAAGCGATCCGTCCCTATCGGCATCGCTACCTGTCGATTGATCCGGGACCGACGGTTGTTCCATTGTTTCAACGCCTGCGGGCTGACTTTGGATCGGTGCTATCCATGGATCCCAAAGGAGAGGCATGTCAGGCATTTGACGAGCTGTTTCAACGCTTCACCCAGCGCACCTTTCGGGATCGCTACCACGAGCTTGAGCTGATCACCTTGCTGTTCACCGCGATGTACCGTGAGCAGGTGGAGGAAGCGCGGGATCTGCGTCCGCTTCAGTATGGCAGTCACCTGATTCAGAATCAGTTTCGCAACGCCATTAGCGTGGAAACCATTGCAGAGCGCTGTGGCATGAGTCGTGAGCATTTCATGCGGTGCTACAAGCAAGAATATGGATGTGCTCCGGGGGCGGTACTGCGTCACCTTCGGCTTGAGAATGCCGCATTTCTACTGCGCAGCACGGAAAAAAGCGTTGAAAGCATTGCGCACGCCAGCGGATTTTCGAGCAGTAACGTCTGTTGCAGGGCTTTTCGCAGGCATTTTGGGATGACGCCGGGCCAGTATCGCGAGCGCAGCCGCAGGGAGCACGAGACGTAATGATGGGTTTTACGGAAGGAAGTTCTGCTAATACTGGGTCCTGGAATCCGAACACTCCGGTTGCGCTGTCAGCTCTGTCCGTATCTTGATAGTATGAAGCAATCCATTACCCTTTTTGTTTGTCTGGCATTATCTGTGAGTTCCCTGTATGCGGGGTTTCAACAGCGCACCGTTTCCTATGAACTCGATGGCGTGACCTTCGAATCCACGATCGTATGGAACGGGGAACTCGATGAAGCCAAGCCTGGCATCCTCATGGTCCCGAACTGGATGGGGCCGACGGAAGCCTCACTGAAGAAAGCGAAGCAGATCGCTGATGATGATTTTGTCGTGATGATGGTCGACATGTATGGCACTGCTGTTCGACCCACCAACGGTGGTGAGGCTGGAGCGGCAGCGGGCAAACTGCGCGAGGACCGTGCACTGATGCGTGCGCGTGCTGCCAAGGCACTCGAAGTTTTTCGCGAACACGGGAAGTCAGGTGAGATTCCACTCAACGCAAAACAAGTGGCGGGCATTGGCTTCTGTTTTGGAGGTGGAACGGTTCTCGAACTCGCACGCTCTGGCATCGATCTGGATGCGGTGGTATCCTTCCACGGGGATCTGCTTTCGCCGACACTTGCTTCCGATGCTGTCAATACGCAAGCCAAGGTACTGGTCCTGCACGGGGCAGCGGATCCTTATGTGCCGCAGGAGCATGTGCAGGAATGGGTGGCTGTCATGAATGCGACGCAAGTGGATTGGACGCTCGTTCAGTTCAGCGGTGCGGTGCATTCGTTCACGGACCCCTCTGCGAACAGTGATGGAGCACGCTATGACAAGCGCACAGCCAAACGAGCGTTTGAGATGATGGACGATCTCTTCGATGAGATCTGGGACTAAGCAGGGCCGCTATCCGCTGGCGAATTGACAATTGCTGCTATCGTGGAGTCAGCCGCACGGGATTGACCACCTGCGGCTGACTGATGTTGTAAACTCGTAGTTCAGAAACGTTCGGTTCCGCCAGCAAAGCTGCGCACTTGAAAATCGTGCTGCTGCAGGATGCGAGCGGCAAAATAACTCATTTTCCCATAGCTGCAGACGGTCAGGACCGGGAGTTTCCGGTCGAGTTCGTTCAGGCGTTTTTCGTTCAGTCCGGTGATACCGGCGGCGACCGCAAAAACGCGGACAATGGCGGTTCCGATGGAGCCAGGATAGGGCAGTGCGGTGGAAGGATTGTGGATGTGATCGGCAATGATCCGTCCCTGGCGATTGGCGGGACCGCCCAGCGGCACGTTTGAGGGTTGCCCGGAAATGGCGCACCGCGCTTCGACTACATCCCCTGCAGCATAGATATCGGGATCGCTTGTCTGCATGAACGGGTTGACGCGGATGTGTCCGCGTTCTCCGAGTTCGAGCGAGGCGGTGTTTGCCAGCTGGTTTTCAGGGCGCACGCCGATGGATAGAAGAACCATGTCGGTTTCCACACGGATTCCGCTTTGCAAGATAGCGCTGACCTGGTTACCGTTGGATTCGAAACGATTCACACCATCAGAGAGATAGACTTCAATTCCACGGGAGCGTAGGGCTTTGAGAACGGGAAGTGCCATATCAGAATCGAGTTGCGGTAAGACCTGATCCTGGAGTTCCACAACGGTCACTTTTTTGCCGATGTGGTGTAGCTGTTCGGCCATTTCGAGGCCGATGAATCCTGCTCCGACCACAAGAGCGTGCTGTGCATCGACGGCTTTGGAAACAATGCGATCCATGTCCTGCAGATTGCGCAAGGTGAAGATGGAGGAATGATCGATGCCAGGTATGGGAGGAACCACGGGAGAGGCTCCCGGAGTGAGGATCAGCTTTTCGTAAGGGAGCAGGGATTCCTCTCCGCTCTCCAGATCGCGAACACGCACGATTTTCCGACTGCGATCAATGGCAACGGCTTCGGTTCGCACCCGCACTTCCAGGTTGAGCAGGGCCTTGAGCGATGCGGGTGTTTGCACGGCGAGCTGATCACGCTGCTCAATCTCCCCACCGACATAGTAGGGAAGTCCGCAATTGGCAAAGGAAACGTCGGGACCGCGCTCGATGATGAGGATGGGCACAAACTCGTCCAGGCGTCGCAGACGTGCTGCTGCGCTGGCACCACCAGCGACACCACCGATGATGAGGATGGGTCGTCGTGTTGCGGATTCGGGTGTGACAGAAGCTTCGAATGGGCTTGATTTCATAGCTGAAAACCATCGTGGGATTCGTGCGAGAAAGGTCAAATATTAAAATATAAGAATATTCTAAATTTATGAAGCACAAATGTTCTATTCTGAGCGATTTCTGAAGCGGGGTTACAGAATCTTGTTAAAGACTTCCTGTAACTTCTGTTTCATCTCCTTCACGGACAAGTCCTTCTGGATGAAGTAGTCCACACCGGCGCGGATGCAGCTCAGCACGGTTTTTTTATCGTTTTCGGAGGTGAGAATGATGATACGGGAGTGCAGTTTGCTTGCTTTCATTTCGAGCAGGGTATCCAGCCCGGATTTTCGCGGCAGACTGTAGGACATGATCACCAGATCAAACTCATTGAGCACAAATTCCCGATATCCTGTGATCCCATCAGCGGCTTCGCGAATGGTCTTCACTCCCATGCTCTTGAGAATGGTTTGGTAGAGCAGGCGAAACTCTTCACTATCTTCAACGATCAGAACAGATTCTGGAACTTTTTGCTTAGGCTTATTCACATTTTGTCCGATTCCTTAGGTGGCATTTGTCTCGCTGCTGCGGGATGAAGGCAACCTCATTCAATTCTTCTCATCATGATGGCCGACTACGGAGGCACTTCAAAGCGCAAAATCCTGATTGTGGACGATATCGCGTTCAATCGCACTGTGCTGAACAAGATTCTTGGCAAGTCCGGCTATGAACTTGCGATTGCCACTTCGGGTGATCAGGCGCTGACGCAACTGGATGTCTTTAGTCCCGATATCGTGCTGTTGGATTTCATGATGCCAGGCAAGAGTGGACTGGATGTATTGCGCATCATGAAAGCAGACACTCGCTACCGGGGCATCCCTGTGATTTTTCTCACTGCCAGCGATGAGATGGAGTACATGACCGAGGCCTTCAACGCTGGTGCAGTCGATTACATCACCAAACCCTTCAAGGCGGCTGAGCTGAATGCACGGGTGAACACCCAGGTGCGCCGCCTCGACGATGCGGACGCGATCAAGCTCAAGATCCAGGAGCAGCAGGAACTCATCCATGTGTTGGCCCATGATCTGCGCAATCCACTGGTGGCTTGCCGAGGACTGGTTGAGCTGGTCGAAGCGGGCGATGCCGACATTCTCACCATGGGGCCGCGGCTGCGGCAATCCATGCAGAAATGCCTCGATACCATCGAACTGGTTCGCAAGAAAGGCTTGCTGGAGGAAGATGTATCTCAGCTGAGCCTGGAACCGATCCTGATACGCCGCGAGATGGACAGTGTGCTGGACGATTTTGCCGAGGTGATGCAGCGCAAGGGAATTCGGGTGATAAATTCAATCCCGGAGGATCTGTATGTGCAGTCGGAGCACACTTCGCTGAACAATGTGGTGTTCAGCAATCTGGTGAGCAATGCGATCAAATTTTCCTACCCGAATTCCAAGGTGGAGATCAGTGCGACTGAATCGGATGGCATCGTGGAGGTGCGCATCAAGGACTACGGTATGGGCATTCCCGAGTTCCTCATGCCCCAAATCTTCAATCCGCGCAAAGTGACCCGACGGGCCGGCACTCTGAATGAACAGGGCACAGGTTACGGGATGGGACTGGTTCGCAAATTGATGACGGTATACGGTGGAGGTATTGCGATTGATTCCACCGCCAAGAGCGCAGACAACCGCAATCACGGAACCACCATGATGTTGAGGTTCCGAAGTGCGGAACCCCTTGCACAGGAGTGAATATGCCTGGCAGGTTAACTCAGCACATTGAGTCTGAAAGGCACTGACAGCACCCGCACTTACGCATCGCCAAACATGCTCGCATCAATGTGGGCAAGGATTTCGGCCTCAGTCATGCGTGTTTGTTGGGTCGTATCGCGATCCCGCACGGTGAAGGTTGCATTTTCGAGAGAGTCAAAGTCCACCGTGATGCAGAAGGGTGTGCCGATCTCATCCATGCGGCGGTAGCGACGACCGATGGCTCCGGACTGATCGTAGAACACATTCCAGCGGCGCTGCAGCTTGCGATAGAGTTGCTGCGCCATTTCCACAATCTCGGGCTTGTTCTTGACCAGCGGGAATACGGCCGCTGTGACAGGAGCAATTTTGGGGTGGAAGCGCAGCAGAGTGCGGCGCTCGCCATCAATCTCGTCTTCGGCATAGGCAGAACAGAGCACAGCAAGCATGGTGCGGTCGACTCCGACAGACGGTTCGATCACATGCGGAAGGTAACGCTCCTTGCGAGCTTCGTCAAAATACTCCAAATTCTTGCCGGAATGCTCCTGATGTTGACTGAGGTCAAAATTTCCACGAGCGGCAATGCCCCACAGCTCCTGGCGTCCAAACGGGAAATCAAAAGTGATGTCCGTTGTTGCACGTGAGTAGTGGGACAGTTTTTCCTTGGGATGAATGTGCTCACCCAGGCGTTCCCGCGGGATGCCGATGCCAACGAGCCAGTCGATGCAGAGGTCAATCCACTCCCGGTGTTTGACTGGCCAGAGGTCGTCATCGCCGGGAATAAAATATTCGATCTCCATCTGCTCGAACTCGCGGGAGCGGAAAATGAAATTGCGCGGTGTGATCTCGTTTCGAAATGCCTTGCCTACCTGCGCGATTCCAAAGGGGAGTTTCACGCGGGACGAGTCGACGACATTCTTGAAATTGGTGAAAATTCCCTGCGCGGTTTCGGGTCGCAGGTAGGTTTTGGAGTTTTCATCCGCCAGTGCACCCACAAAGGTTTGAAACATCATGTTGAAGGCACGGGGCGGAGTGAGGGAACCCGGCTTTCCGGTGGCGGGCGATGGAATCAACGGGATTTCCTCATCAGCAGCTTCGGTAAATTCCCTGATCTCCAGCGCGTCAAGCTGGCCTTGCACACCGGCCTTGCGCTTGAGTTCCTGAGCCTTTGCCTCAAGCTCCTTCTCTGTGTCGGCTCCCTCCTGAACGCAGACGTATCCGATCTGATTTCCATCGACCTTGACCTGGGCGTAAAAGAGCTGATCGGCGCGGTAACGCATTTTCGAAGCCTTGCAGTCCACCAGGGGGTCCGTGAAATTGTCGAGGTGACCTGAGGCCTTCCAGACCTTGGCACTCTGAATGATGGTGGAATCGACGCCGACCACATCATCGCGCTGGTGTACCATTTCTTTCCACCAGACATTTTTGAGGTTTTGGCGAAGCTCCACTCCCAGTGGGCCATAATCGTAAAATCCGTTGATCCCTCCATAAATCTCGGAAGCCGGGAAAATGAATCCGCGGCGCTTGAGCAGGGATACGAGAGTGTCCATTGTAAGAAGTTCAGTCGACATGATCAAACGCCCAAGCATGGTTGTGTCGCTGATGGCGTCAAGCCTTCGTTGGGCATGCCATGCCCGGCAAACATGGGCTTGCGACTAACGAGTATTCTCATGCTAAGGTATTGTGATTGAATTATTTCCCAAGGAAATCTACATTGCTGCAAACGTGCCGACTGCGAACGCTACATGACGGACTCAAGCCATAAGGATCCCTTGAAAAACCTCGAGGGTTGCATGGGTGAGGATATTGAAAAAATGATGACCACGGAGGTTATTCATGATTTCAAAAATATCCTCACTGGCATTTTGGGCAACTTGGCGATCGCGAAGGACTGGAGTAATCCCGAAGATCAGGCTTATCCCTTTATTGAGGCGGCGGAACGGGTGGCGCGCCATGCGAACCAGCTGGCGCTGCAGATGCTTGCCAACGCCAAGGGTGGGGAGCGCGAGTTGGTTGAAGTGAGCATGGCGCGACTGGTGCGGGATGCTGTCGATATGATGATCGGTGGCAGTTCCTGTTCTTCCAAGGTGGTCATTGATTCGGACCTTTGCCTTGTCCATGGGGATGAGACCCGCCTGATGCAGGTGCTCAACAACTTGCTGGTCAACGCAAAGCAGGCCATGCCAAAAGGCGGTGTGGTCACGGTTCGGCTGGGAAATCTCACGGTGACCGAGCAATCCCAGTATCGCCTGCGACCGGGACGCTACGTGCGAGTCAGTGTGGAAGACCATGGTGTGGGCATACCGGAGCAGAACCTCACGCAGATCTTCAAGATGCACTTCACGACCAAAAAGGAGGGAACCGGGATTGGACTCGCCTCCTGTATTTATATCATCAAAAAACACGGTGGCACGATTCATGTGGAGTCGGAGGAAGGTCAGGGTTCGACCTTCACGCTTTTGCTGCCAGCGCTGGATAAGCTGGATTCCGAAGTGACGCCGCAGCCGAGCAAGCCCGTCGATGGCAGTGGATGCATCCTTGTCATGGATGATGAAGCCATGGTGCAACAGGCATTGGGGGACATGCTCGGTGTGTTCGGATTTGACGTCGAATTTGCAGATGATGGAGAGCACGCGATCGAGAATTATCAGCGTGCGATGGACCAAGGTAAGCCCTACCGTTTGGTGATCATGGATTTGACGATTCCCGGTGGAATGGGGGGCGTCGAAACCGTACGCAGGCTGCGAGAGATCGATCCGGAGGTGAAGGCGGTGGTATCGAGCGGACACGCCAATGATCCAGCAATGCTGCATTGCCGGGATTTTGGTTTTTCCGGCTCCATCCAGAAACCTTACTCGCTGAAGGACCTGCAAAAACTGGTTGCTACGATTCTGAATCCGGACTGAACCATGCCCACCTTGAGGATGTGTTGGAGTTTGCAGTGGTGGATCAGCTGCCACCTGAGGGGAGTGCGGTTTTGCGCTATCGGGGAAGGAGCATGCAGTGAGTGAGGTCGGCGTGCAGTATGCGATGCGTGCATTGCCCGCGAGGCTGCAAGGTGATGCGAATGTCGCAAATCATCTGTTTCGGCTGCCTCGTGAGCTGCTGCATCGTCCCGGACTGATCACGGCGACCTGGCATCGAAACGGAGAGCTGAAGCGGGAGTGTATCTGGACGTTTTCCGATCTGCAGCAACGGGTGCTGCAGTGCATGGCTTGGCTGCGGCAGCAGGGATTGGAGCCTGGAGACCGAGTATTATTGATGGTGCGACCGGGCATGGAATTGATCACACTTTGTTTTGCGCTGTTTCGCCTGGGAGTGGTTCCGATCGTGATTGACCCTGGCATGGGGCTTGGGAAATTCAAACGAGCGGTCGCGCAAAGTGCTCCGGTTGGCCTGATCGGGATTCCGCTGGCACATTGCGTGAGTCGATTGTTTCCGAAGAGTTTTGCCAGTATTGAGAAGCGCATCGTCGTGCAGCCACGCTCCCTGCTTGCCCAACTTGATCGTGCAGGTTCACTGCAAACGCAGGATCTTGGAGTGACACAATCCACAGATGCTGCTGCAGTGCTGTTCACCTCGGGATCAACGGGTGCACCCAAGGGAGTTTGTTACGAACACGGCATGTTTGATGCCCAGATCCGCCTGCTGCGCGAGCAGCTGAATATTGAGCCAGGTGAGGTGGACCTGCCCATGCTGCCAATCTTTGCACTTTTTAATCCGGCAATGGGCATGACCACTGTGTTGCCGGAGATCAATCCCAGTCGTCCGGCAAGTGTTGATCCGGTGAAGATCGTTGCCGCGATTCAGCGATATCAGGTCACCAATTCCTTTGGATCGCCTGTGCTGTGGCGTAAGATTGGTGATCATTGTGATCAGCAGCAGATTCAGTTTCCTCAGCTCCGCCGCATCCTTGTGGCGGGTGCGGCGGCACCTACGCAACTTTACCGTCAGTTCGAGCGCATCCTTCCACAGGGGCAGTTGATCTCACCCTACGGTGCGACGGAATGTTTGCCTGTATCATTGATTTCGGGTCAGGAAGTGCTCTCCGGCACGGCTGCGCTGACAGATCGTGGAGCGGGGATCTGTGTGGGCAAACCACTTGAAGCGGTCACCGTGAGGCTGGCTCCGCTCGATGGTCGCCCGGTAGACCTTGCGCTGAAACCCAAGCCGGGTGAAGTGGGAGAAATTGTGGTCAATGGCCCCTCGGTTACACGCGAATACTATCAGCTGCCCGAGGCAACGGCAGGAGCCAAAATTCTGGACGCTGGGAAGGTTTGGCATCGCATGGGGGATGTCGGCTATTTCGATGAGCAGGGGCGCCTCTGGTTCTGTGGCCGCAGGATCGAGGCGATCCACCTTCAGGATGGGAACGATCTGTTTACCGAACAGGTGGAAGGTCCCTTTCTGACACATCCGCAGGTAAAGCGCTGTGCCTTGGTGGATGCAGCGAAACCGCATTCGGGGGATGCCCATCGCATCGCACTGGTCGTGCAACCTGTCGAAGGCAGCTGGCCTCGCAGCAGGGGTGCGCGGTTTGCATTTGCTGCAATGCTCGCAGAGCACTTGCGCAGCAACGGGTTGCATACACCGGTACAGATGGTATACTTTCTGAGGTCCCTTCCGGTGGATGTGCGACACAACGCCAAAATCCATCGATTGACCCTTCGCCGGACGATTCAAAAACAGGAACCGATCCCTTTTCACGCATCCCACTAAGCGCAGTCATCATGAAAGTTCTGATCACCGGAGGAAACGGATTTCTCGGCAGTCACATTGCCCGGCGCCTAATACAGGAGGGACATGAGGTTCGCTCGATCCAGCGCTCGGATCCTGCAGTGATTCAGCAAATTGAGGGTGTGAGCTACATCCAGGGGGATCTCAGCCATGAAATCGAGATTTTGTCTGCCTTTGAGGGAGTGGACGTGGTTTTTCACACAGCTGCGTTTGCTGGAGTCTGGGGCGCGTGGGAAGCGTTTTACCAGAGCAATGTGGAGGCGACGCTCAATGTAGTGCATGCCTGCCAGCTGCATGGTGTGCGCAAGCTGGTCTATACGAGCACGCCCAGTGTGGTGTTTTCGGGAAAAGCCATTGAGGGGGCGGATGAATCGCTTCCCTACGGCAGCAACTGGCTTTGTCACTATGCCCATACAAAGCAGCTCGCGGAGGCCTGGGTATTGGGCGATGATGTGGCTGCTGATCTCGACGTGGTGGCACTGCGCCCCCACCTGATTTGGGGTGCGGGAGATCCCCATCTGTTACCGCGCCTGTTGCGAAGAGCCAGGGCTGGGGGACTCAAAATTGTTGGAAAGGGCACCAACCGTGTGGATCTCACACATGTGGACAATGCTGCAGATGCTCACCTGCTTGCCATGAAGCAACTGATGGAAAATGCTCAGCAGGTTCGACAGAAGGCCTATTTCATTTCAGATGGAGAACCCGTCGTTCTCTGGCAGTGGATTCAGAATTTGCTGTTGGAACTGGGCATGAATCCGATTCGCAAGCGCGTACCGTTTGCGGTGGCGTATGCAGCTGCTGCGTGCATGGAGGCGTGGTACCACACCTTTCACACCAAGGGGGAACCTGCCATGACGCGTTTTGTAGCAGTCGAGCTTTCCAAGCATCACTACTTTGATATTTCAGCGGCGTGCAGGGATCTCGGGTATCATCCGAGCGTTACGCCATCGCAGCGCACGGATTTGATCCGCTACTTGAGCGACTTGTAGGGCAGTGATCTCGAATGTGGAGGAGCCATCCCGATGAAAGGATGGCTCCTGTCTCAATGTTCTCACGAACAAGGTTCGTGAAACGCTAACACACTATCTCTTTCTATCTCTTGCTTGTCGTGATCAGATTGCACGACAAAATTCCCAAGTGTCAGCGAAGGTGAAAAAATGGAGCAAATGCTTGCATTGCAGGTGAAGAAGAGGAGGTGGACATTGCTGAAAAGGAAAGCCCTTTAAATAAATTCAATACTTGCGGAGTTTGCAATGCGAATGGAGGAGTTTTTCTGAAGAAATTGGACTGAACCGCACATGGCCCGGTTTTTCGCTCGTCATTGTGACTGGCTTGCACTATTACCATGCGGAAATTTTCAACGATCATGAAAGCAACTCGTTTTTTCTCTTTTATCCTTCCCAGTCTATTGCTGCCGCTCGTCCTGAGTGCGGTTGAAACCTTTCCGGTTTATGTCGGTGTGGGCTACGGTATTGCCCGGTACGTCGGCGATGAAGTGAAGGATCCGTTGCTGTTGACGGGTCAGAAAGCCGAGGATGATCAGGGATTTTACGAAGCCTACCTGGGGCTGGATCTTGGGGATGTCTTTGCGATTGAGATCGCGTATGCGCAGTTCAATGAGCTGGAAGCCGACTACAAACTTTCAGATGAAGTGGTGTCCATCGGTACTCCAAACTACCGGGAGCGAGTGGATTTTGCGCGCTATTCGGCAATGCTGGTGGCGGAGTATCCGCTCACCTTTGGATTCAGCATCTATGCAACAGGTGGGTATGCCTACTATGATTTTGACCGCTATTTTTCAGGTGGATTTTCGGAGAGTATCGGAGCCACCGTGGAACACATCTCCAACGGGGACCATGGGCTGGAGTTCGGATTTGGAGCCAAATGGGAAGTGCTGGACCGGATCTCGGTGCGTGGGCAATGGGCGCAGTCCGTCATTGGTGACCGAAAGGTGCAGTCAAATCGCCTGTCAGTCGAGCTACACTTCTAAGCACGATGCGTTGACGATATTGGCAGATGCCTGGCCCGTGGAGTTGTCGGGAAAGTGTCAATTTTTCCCGGGATTACCCTGTTTTGAGGGGTGAATCTGGGCGTGATGTTTGGCAGGCTCAAGGTGGGTGCTGATGATGGCCTTGCCCTGGATGCTCGCCGCCATGGCCTGTTCGATATCGGTTGCGATTTCATGGGCCTGCTTGATGCTCATCTGATCGGGAAAAAGCAGGTCAACATCAATATCGAGAGTGTCACCGACATCGCGAAACTTGAGCCGATGGTAACTGATGTTCCACTGGGCGCAGGAGGCCTCCAGCGTCTCGTGCAGCTTTTTGGCAACGGCGGGATCGGCCCGATCCATCAGGCCATCAAAACCCCTGAGCATGAGGCGGTAGCCCGTCACAAAAATATTGATGGCAATCAGCATGCCGACGATGGGATCCCAGCGATTCCACCCGGTGAAGTGCACCAGCAAGAGCGCCACCCAGACGCCGACACTGGTCCACGCATCCGTGAGGATGTGAAGTCCATTGGCACGCACGATGATGGAACGGGTGCGCTTGGCGACCCGCAGCAGGAGAAACCCCAGAATCAGGTTTGAAACCAGAACCACCATACTGAGCACTAAGCCGTCCGAGATGCGTAAAACCTCTGTATTGCGGATCCAGGCAGCAATGGCTTCCCAGGCGATGTAGAGGGCAGCCAGTGTGATCATCAGGCCCTCAAAGCCCGAGCTGAAGAACGAAATTTTTGCGTGTCCGTATGGGTGGGTTCTGTCGGCAGGACGTTGGGAAATGCGAACACTGTAGAAGGCAAATACCACCGCGAGCAGGTGTACGATGGACTCAACCGCATCTCCGAGAATGGCGGTGGAACGGGTCAGGGCAAAGGCGGTCAGTTTGACCACCAGAAGCACGACCGCAACGGCAAGGGAAATCGACATCCATCGCCGATCATCGCGGTTGTGCTGGGTCTGCTGGTCAGCAGTTGTGGGTGGCATTGCCTCATGAGTGTGTTTCATGCAAGACAGGATGACAGGCTGTTGGGGATGGAAGATCGACGCAGTCGGAGTCAGAATGAGTGGTGCAGGTGCGGGCGGGTATCCCCCATGCAGGTTTCCACATAGCGCGCGGTCTGAATCCAGTCGTGTTCCAGAGTTACCCGCCGGGTTTTGCCTGCCACTTCCTCAAGTGGCACGGGCACACACTGATCGCCGCGAAGTGCAATCATCACATTAAATTTTTGTTTTTCGAGCATGTGGCCGACACAGGTGCCAAGGCGTGTGGTCAGGAGGCGATCCGCGGCAGAGGGTGAACCGCCGCGCTGCACATGGCCGAGCGATGTGGTGCGGCAGTCAATCCCGGTGCGTGCAGTGATCTTGCGGGCGATGCGGTTGGCCATGGGTTCGCGAATCAGCAAGTGCCCATCCTCCTGCTCGGATTCTGAGTTTGATGGGGATTGTTTTTTCTTGCCCTTCTTTTTTCCTTTTTCCGCAGTCTTCTTGTTTTCGGAATCAAGCTGTTTTTGGGAAATGGCACCCTCGGCCACAGCGATGATTGAAAAGCGACGTCCGGTGCTGCGACGGTAGAGCAGGTGTTCGGAGATGACCTCGATGTCATACGGGATTTCCGGGATCAGGATGACATCGGCTCCTCCGGCAAGTCCGGCCCCGAGGGCAAGCCATCCGGCCTTGTGTCCCATGACTTCACAGACGATGACGCGGTGATGACTGGTGGCGGTGGTGTGTAGCCGGTCAATGGCTTCGGTGGCAATGTTCATTGCCGTGTCAAAGCCAAAGGAGATATCGGTTCCGTAAACATCGTTATCGATGGTTTTGGGCAGGGTGATCACATTCAGCTCACCCGTGCTGGCCAGGTGCATTGCGTTTTTTTGTGTTCCATTTCCCCCAAGGCAGACGAGACAGTCGATCTGGTTGCGGTGCGCATTTTCGATCGCAACGTGCGTCATATCCATGATTTCTCCACCCATGTTCATCTTGCGGGGTTTGTCGCGGCTCGAGCCGAGAATGGTGCCACCAAGTGTCAGGATGCCGCTGACCTGGAGGGACTCCAGATTGACATGCCGGTTTTCCACGAGTCCCCGAAATCCGTCCTGAAACCCTACCACTCGAATGCCGTGGTGCATGGCGGCCTTGGCAACTCCCCGGATCGCTGCGTTGAGACCCGGGCAATCGCCACCGGAGGTCAGGATGCCGATGCATTTCACTTTCTTCTGACTCATGCCCTCCAGTCTAGCTATTGGCGAGCAGATGTCACCCCCATAGTTGTGGGAGCCGTGCATTCCCTCGTGTCGGGATTCAGATCGTGCTTGCGTTGTGCACCGTTGATGGAGCAGGAGAACATCCCACGGGAACTCGAAGTTTCCGTCATTTTTTCCATTGCTGCACGCCCAAGGCAGAACCTGCGGCAGCGATGGGGTTATCCATGAATGCGCACAAGAAAAAACCCGGCATTTACAAATTGCCGGGTTTTTGAATTCGCAGTTTGAAGCAACGAACACTCAGTTGCGGTTGATCGCGTTGAGGTCTTCGAAGGCAACTTTGAGGCGATCGACCATGGTCTCCTCGCCCTTGCGCAGCCAGACGCGTGGATCGTAGTACTTCTTGTTGGGGGCGTCGGAACCCTCTGGATTGCCGAGCTGACCCTGCAAGTAGGCTTCGTTTTTCTTATAGAAATTGAGCACGCCTTCCCAGGTTGCCCACTGGGTGTCTGTGTCGATGTTCATCTTCACCGCACCATATCCAACGGCTTCGCGAATTTCGGAGCGGCTGGAACCGGAACCGCCGTGGAAGACGAAGTTGACGGGCTTGGCAGCGGTCTTGTGCTTTTCCTGGATGAAATCCTGCGAGTTCTTCAGGATGATCGGAGTGAGCTTCACATTGCCCGGTTTGTAGACACCGTGCACATTTCCAAAGGCAGCGGCGACCGTGAAGTTCGGGCTGATCGCGCTCAGGCGTGTGTAGGCCTCATCCACTTCGGAAGGCTGAGTGTAGAGGGATGCATTGTCGACATGGGTATTGTCCACACCGTCTTCTTCACCACCAGTTACGCCCAGCTCGACTTCGAGCGTCATGCCGACCTTGGCCATGCGTTCGAAATAGGAAACGCAGGTGGCGAGGTTTTCTTCAAGAGGTTCTTCGGACAGATCGATCATGTGAGAACTGAAGAGCGAGCAGCCGAACTGCTTGAAGTGGCGTTCGTTTTCTTCCATCAGACCGTCGATCCAGGGCAGCAGTTTACGTGCGGCGTGGTCGGTGTGAAGGATCACGGGAATGCCATAGGCTTCGGCCATGCGCTTGACGTGGTACGCACCCGAAATCGCGCCGATCACATCCTTGTTCTTGGCGGGGCATGCCTTGCCCGCAAAGAAGGTTGCGCCTCCGTTGGAGAACTGCACGATCACCGGTGAGTTCACTGCCTTGGCAGCTTCGAGCACGGCATTGACCGAGCCGCTGTTGACAACATTGACTGCCGGAAGGGCAAAGTTGTTTTCCTTCGCGTAGTTGAGAAGTTTGGTCACATCGTCACCTGTGACGATGCCGGGTTTTACGATATCTAAAGCGCCCATAGGTTTCTCCTGTAATTGTGTTCAAGTGCCCTGAGAGGGGGCATGCGAAAGTTGATTCATTTTTAAAGCCAGGGGAATGTCAATCCCCATCTGGGCAACACGGGAGCTAATGCGTGATTTCACAAACGTTAGCATGTCTTATTGCACCGAAAGGGCATCGAGGGATACGCTTGTGTTTGCGAACTGAAGGTGTGAGGCTTGACACGGACACGCGAGAAGCATGGCGAAAAGACATTACATTCTTGGAGTTTGGTGCGCTGGACTGCTGTTGCTGGCAGTTGCGCTTTGGAAAACGCAATCCGGAGGGACGACCCGCATGGCGGCATTCGAACGGCAGCCCGAGGGCATCATGGGCACGAGTTGCCGCCTGCTGGTGATGCTGGACTATCGGGAATCGCAGCGAGCAGAGAAGATCCTGGATAAAGCGGAGTTTCAGTTGCGCTATATTGAATCCCTCGCAAGTAACTGGATCGAAGCCTCTGAATTGAGTCGTTTCAATCGCGCAACTCCCGGAGCGTTTGAACTCTCCAAGGTGAATTGGGAGATACTCCAGGCATCAAAAGAGGCCTTTGAGCAAACTGAGGGCGCCTTTGATGTGACGTGTCGACCGCTGATTGAACTTTGGAAGCGGGCCGCCGAGCAAGGAGTGCTGCCGGATGCGGCTGCAATAGCGCAGGCACGGGAGCAATCCTCGTGGAGTCTCATCGAGTTGGATGCATCCGGGCGAACAGCGATCCGACACGCTGAATCGGTTGCGGTCGATGTGGGTGGCATCGCGAAGGGATATGCCATCGATGCAGCATTGCAGGCAATGGTGGCGCAGGGTGTAGACGGTGCTCTGGTTGATGTTGGTGGGGATGTGCGAGTGTATGGGAACTCCGCCCGGGCCTCCGGAGGGTGGCACTTTCAGATCAAGGACCCGCGATCCGACGGCCTGCTGGGTGAATTTGAACTGGTGGGCGAGGGCGCGGTTTGTACGAGCGGTGACTACGCGCGCTATCGCAAAATCGAAGGAAAGCGTTACTCCCACATCGTGGATCCGGTTTCGGGGTATCCGACTGAACAGGTGCCGACAGTGACGGTGGTTGCACCAAATGCATTGCAGGCCGATGTGTGGGCGACCGCCCTGAGTGTGCTGGGTCGGCGGGGAGTGGAGTTACTGCCTGCAGGAGTCGAGGCGCATCTGCTCATGCGGGAGGCGGGCGGAGACGAACTTGCGGTTGTGCATACTCCGGGATTTCCCGAGCTGGGAGTCGCGCATCCCTGAGTTCCTTCACGCCTGTGTTACGGCATTGTTGCCTGAACGTAACACAGCGAGGCTGTGGAAAATCGAAGATCTGCCGAAGATCGAAGAAGCACCTGATGCGAACTGGATATCCGGGTGCCTGTCATCTTTCTTCGCTCATGCCCACTGTTTGCGACTCCAGCCTATCCAAATTGATTCACACACGGGATTCCATCCCGCTGACGCTTCCGCTCGAGCAGGCCAATCAGTATTTTCATCGGTCCCAATTGCGCTTTCTGGCGGTGGTGGATGGCAATCGCTTTGTCGGTTTGTGCGCGAGCCGTGAACTGCGTTCCAAAATGTCGAACCGATATGGTTTTGACTTGTTTTCAAAAGACCCCATTCAGCGACATTTGATGGAGCCGGTTCTGGTGGTGGATGCGTCGATCCCGATTTCAGAACTTCTGAACCAGGCATTTTCCCGGGAAGAGCATTGCTACTATGATGATATTGTCGTGACGTTGTCGGATGGTTCGTTCCATGGCCTGATTCCTGTGCATCGACTGGCAAAGCTTCAGCATGAGTTGATGACCCGACAGTTGCAGGTGCTGCAGAGCCACGAACAGGAACTCTCCGAAAAAAATCAGCAACTGCTTGCAGTGGCGACCGAACTCAATGCGACAAATGAAGCCCTGGAGCGGGCCAGGGACGAAGCTTTGGCCTCGACGCGATTGAAATCAGAGTTCCTTGCGAACATGAGCCATGAAATTCGCACTCCGATGAACGGGGTCATTGGCATGGTGGATTTGCTGATGGATACACACCTGACTCAGGAACAGCGGTTTTTTGCGGAGACGATACACTCCAGCGCGGAATCCCTGCTGACGATCATCAATGACATTCTGGATTTTTCAAAAATTGAAGCCGACCGCATCGATTTGCTGGAGGAACCCTGGGTATTGGTGGAATTGGTGGATTCCTGCATGCAGCAGGTGGTTTCACGGGCGGCCCAGAAACCGATCCGGTTGTTGATCGATTTTGACAGTGGGCTTGCTGACATGTATTTGGGGGATTCGGTCCGGCTGCAGCAGGTGATTGTGAATCTGCTGGCGAATGCAGTGAAATTCACCGAGCACGGTGAGATTACCCTTCGGGTCCGCCCGACTCATCTGGAAAGCGAGGGTGCATCGAGACCAGGACTGCAGTTTGACGTGGAGGATACGGGTGTCGGCATTGCCAGACACCACCTCGAATGCCTGTTCCTTCCCTTCGTTCAGGTGGATGGATCGAGCAAGCGCCGCCGGGATGGGAGCGGGTTGGGTTTGTCGATTTGTCACCGCCTGGTGACCCTGATGGGAGGGGAAATCCAGGTCGAGAGTGAAGCGGGAAAGGGATCCCGCTTTTCATTCCGGATTCCGGCTCCGGTCGTGAACTCTGCATCGGCTGAATTGATGGAACCCCAGCGAAGATCAGGTGATCTGCTGCTCATCAGTTCAAATTTGCCTCTTCGGGATCATTTTTGCAAGGGTGTGCGTCGTTTCGAGGTGGTGCTGCGCTGCAGCGAACTGGAGCAGCCCATGGATCCGATCAACCCCGATGTCATCGTTGTCGTCGATGCGTTTGAGAACAGTGCCAAATGTGTGGAAAAGCTGCGTTGCTGGATTGAGAACGCAACCGTTTCAGTGTCGCGTGTGCTGGTGTTACTGAAAGTCAACGACGCCACCCGCTCCAGTTTTGAATCGCTGGGTGTGACGCAGTTTTTGTATTACCCATTCCGGATGGAACTGATCTGGGAAAAAATGCACGCCAAGCAATTGCCTGTGTCCAGTGCTGCCAGGGAAGCAACCGATAGGTGCTCGCAGAACGATAGGGCAGGACTCAACATTCTGCTCGTGGAGGACAATCTGACGAACCGCAAACTTTCGACAATTCTGCTTAATAAAATGGGGCACGAGGTAGACGTAGCAGAGAATGGGGTCATTGCATTACAACGGTTGAAGCGCCGACGCTATGACTGTGTGCTGATGGATTGCATCACCGAACGCACAGCGTCGCGCTGACGGGGAGCTGGTGCAAACAAGTAGAGCTGTGGCATCCCTGCTGGCGCTCCTGCCAAGGCTGTGATCAGGTGTCCGGAAAAAAGGGCCAGATGTGCGGAATGATGAGCATGGACGCGACCATGTAGAGCAGGTTGAGCGGGATACCGATCTTGAAGAAGTCGCTGAAACGGTATCCGCCGACGCTGTAAACATAGGTGTTGGTCTGATACCCGATAGGGGTGGCAAAACTGGCGGAGCTGGCAATACAGACGGCGATGATGAATGGGCGTGTGTCCACCCCGAGCTGTTGGGCAATGGATATTCCCATCGGAATCATGATGACAACCGTGGCATTGTTGGAGAGCACCTCGGTAAAGAGGGAAGTGATCATGTAGATCACCAGCAGCGAAACCATGGGTCGCCAGGGTTCCGCCACCGTCCACTCGATAAATTGCCAGGCCGAGCCGACGATCCAGTCTGTTGCACCCGTGACCTCAAGCGTCATGCCCATGCCCAGCATGCCGTAGATGAGAAAGAGCAGGCTCCATTCGATGGATGCATATCCCTCCTTGGGCTTCAGGCAGCCGGTGAGGAAGATGAGGCCGACGCCGATGACCGTTGCGGCGGCGATGGGCATCCAGTTGAACGTGGAGGCGAGAATGACGGACAGCAGGATACCGATCACGATGGGTGCCTTGCGTCGCATTTGCTTGCCGGGCACCGGAGGGCGGTCGAGCAGGATCAGGTCTTCTCCGTTGTGCAGGTTTTCAATGGCCTGTTCCGAACCCATCAGCAGCAGGGTATCCCCCAGTTCGAGCTGAAGTGTGGTGATGCGGTCCCGCACATTGCGCCCATGCCGGTGAATGGCCAGAACGAGCATGCGGTAGCGTTGGCGGAAATTGATGTCCGAGAGTGTCTTGCCGATGAGGCTGGAGTTGGGTGCCAGAATGGCTTCCACCATTGCTCCTTCGTGCGCAGAAATCGTAGAGAGTCCCACATCGCCTTCGGGGTCAAGGTGCAGACCGGAAATTTCCTGCGCCCGGGCAATGCCGGAGGGGCGTGCCGACAGCACGAGACGGTCACCCCGACGCAGGGGGGTGAGGTTCGCGTTTTCACCGAGCGCAACACCACTTCGAATGATTTCCATGACGCGGAATCCGTGTTTTCGGTACCAGTCGGAGTCCTTGATGGTTTTCCCAATCATCGGAGAACCTTCCTTGACAAAGACCTCGGTGATGAACTCCTTGCGTTCCTGCTCACTCAGGATGGACATGAGCGTTTCCCGGTTGGGAAGCAGGCGCTTGCCCATGGTTGCCAGGTACACCGCTCCGCACAACAGCAGCGGGACTCCGATGGCGGTGATCTCAAACATTCCCAGTGGGGGCAGTCCCTGGTTTTCGATCATGCCACTGGCCAGGATATTTGTGCTGGTTCCGAGCAGGGTGCAGGTTCCTCCGAAAATGGAGGCATACGAGAGTGGAATCAGCAGCTTGGAGGCACTGAGCGACATGGACTTGGCCAGACTGAGCATCACGGGCAGCAGCATGACGACCACCGGGGTATTGTTGATGAAGGCCGAGGCAAATCCGACCGTGAACACAAGCAGGATCGTCATGCGCTTGTAGCCCAGATGCTTGAAGCGATTGAGCACATTCGAAAGTGCGTCGATCGAACCCGACTTGTTGAGCGCGGAGCTGATGATGAACATTGCACCGATGGTCAGCGGGGCCGGATTTGAAAACACCTGAATGAGGTCGGGGATCTGGGGCAACTGAGCACCGGGAAAGAGTGTGGCAGCGAGCAGTACCACCGAAAATGCGAGAATGGCGGTGACATCGCTGGATACTTTTTCCCAAATGAAACTACCGATGGTGAGTCCGAGCAGTAGCAGGGCGAAGAGGATTTCCCAAGTCATGACTGGATGTGGTAGGTTTTCACATTGGTGAATTCGCGAATTCCCTCAATGCCAAGTTCGCGACCGTATCCGCTTTTTTTCACTCCACCAAAGGGGATGCGTGGATCCGATTTTACGATGTCATTGATCGTGCAGGTTCCCACCTCGATTTGTTCGCCGATTCCGAGCGCGCGCTCAAGGTCGATTGAATAAATGGATGCACCGAGTCCCCATCGCGTATGGTTGGCCAGCTGGACTGCTTCGCGCTCGTTAGCGAAGGTGCTCACACAGAGTACGGGACCAAAGGTTTCTTCATTCCACACTGGCATTTCTGGAGTGACCTGGGTGAGCAGGGTCGGCGCATACTGCCACCCCTTCAGCGCGGCATCGGCGTAGCACTCGGGCATCCAGCAGTCGGCTCCTTTCAGGATGCTGCCTTCGACCTGTTGCTGTATCTGCTCATGAACCGACTGGGTAGCGAGCGGACCGAGGGTTGTTGAGGGTTCGAGAGGGTCTCCCATTTCCAGCTTGTCGATGTGGTGGCGCACACGGTCGAGATAGTCGTCCAGGACGCTGGTGTGCACGAGGATGCGCTTGGAGGCGATACAACTCTGGCCAGCGTTGAGCATGCGACCGCGCACGGTGCGCTCGGCGGCGAGGTCAAGGTCGGCATCGTGGAGAACCAGAGCGGCATCGCTGCCTCCCAGTTCGAGCACGGTGCGTTTGATCTGTGTGCCCGCGAGTCCGGCGATTTTTTCGCCGGCCTCATTGCTGCCAGTGAACGAAAGACCCGCGATGTGAGGATGCGCGATCAGCAGGGCGGTGTTTGCACCCGTGACGGGAATGGCGCGCATGAGATCGCATGGGAATCCACAGGATGGGAAAAGTGCTTCGATGGACAGCGCACAGCTCGTGACGTTGGACGCGTGCTTGAGAATGGCACCGTTGCCTGCAAGGATGGCGGGGATCACGGCCCTGAAGACCTGCCAGTAGGGAAAGTTCCACGGCATGATGGCCAGCACGATTCCGATGGGTTCGTAGCGCACAAAGCTGCGATCATGGTCGGATGAAAGCGGGCGGGACTGCAGATACCCCGGGCCATGTTCGGCGTAGTGATCGCAGAGTGCTGCGCATTTTTCAATCTCGGCCCGGGCTTCGGTGATGGGTTTGCCCATCTCCAGCGTTATGGTGCGCGCATGGTAGTGGATGCCGTCGCGCAGCTGTTTGGCGAGTTCGCGAAGCAGGGAGCAGCGGGACTCCAGTTCGGTGTGCGCCCATTCCTGACGGGCTTCGACCGTCTTTGCGACGATGCGCAGCATCTCGTCGGGGGGACATTCCGGGAAGGTGCGGATCGTTTCGAGTGAATAAGGATTGATGGACGCAAGTGACATGGGCAGCGGTGGGAACGCGCCTGCCGGGTATGGGCACCCCGACGAATGTCAAAGTTTCATTTTCAGGCGCAGCTGGGAACCATTGTGCTCCAGCTGCATTTCGTCAACGAGTTTTGAAATCAGTACCAAGCCCAGATTGCCAGGTTTCAGGTGTTCGAGCTGCTGATCGCGCAGCTCAAAGTCAAAGTTGTGACCAGGGCCAGGGTCCCGCACGATTGCTTCGAGCGTGTGGGTGGAAGCTCGATACTTCACACAGAATTCTGCGCTTTGCTCAGATCTTCCCTCACACCCGTGTTTCATGGCATTGAGCACGGCTTCGCGACAGGCGAGAACAAAGCGCTCCAGTGTGGTGGAATTGCCCTGCGGGAACAGCAGCTCCAGACTGCGTTTCCATACACTCTGATAACGGTCGACCTTTTGACAGGCATCGCCGTGATAGTGGTCGTAAAGAATGGGAACGGCGTCGGGTTCGGTTTCGTTGAAGCGGATATTGGCGATCAGAATATCGTCGTCAGCATTGATGAGGAAGTTCTGGGTGTCGGACTTGTTGAGGGTGCGCAAGTGATGAATGAGGCTGAGCACGTCCCAGTGATGTTTCATCGCAAACTCCACAAGACCGTCGGTAAACCCGAGCAAACAGGCAAAGTCAGAGGTTCGGAAGCGTCTGCGCCTGGCCTGGAAATCTTCAAACCATCCGAGCGGGTAGTGCTCGGGTTCGAGGCGTTGCACATCCCCTTGCAAATCGATCAGGTAGAGGGCAGGTAAACCGCAGTTGGTGAGGTGCATGTACTGTTCCTGTTCCACGAGTTCGATCGTGCAGGCACTCAGGGAGCTGCCGACGCGCACATGGTGGCTGTTGCCGAGATTTTCCGCCCTGCGCAGCAGCAGGTTATTATAGTCCTCCAGCATTTGGCGAATGTCCAGCGGTGACTGCACGGCCCGACGACCCACGAGGCTGCCGAGGAAGTGGCTGCTCAGCAGGGCCGATTGAATGTCATGCCCGGAAATATCCCCGAACACGGCACAGCGCTGGCCGGCGGAGGTTTCAAAGACCTCTATGAAATCGCCCCCGAGTTCATGTTTTGGGGTATAGGTCAGTTCAAAATGAGTCGACCAGTTGAGCGTGTCGACGGTATTGAACATGCCCGCAGAGCGGGCCGCGAGCAGGCTGGCCTCGGTGGCATCGCGTTTGCGACGAAGGGAGGTGGCCACAACTGCACGTTCGACGGACTGGTAGAATTTTTCCAGTTCGAGCGGTTTGTCGAGGAAATCAAAAGCTCCGTGGCGGAGGGATTCCTGGATGATGAAGCGTTCATTTTCACCCGTCACGAGGATGACCTCGAGCGTCGGATCGAGCGCTTTCACTTTCTCGAGCAGGTCAATGCCGGAGATGCCCGGCATGCTGTAGTCTGTGATCAGGCAATCGTAGTTCTTGAGGTTGGTGCTGCGTAGCAGCTTCAGACACTCTTCAGCACTTCGAAAGGTGCTCACCTTACATCCCTGCTCTTCGAGGGAGATCTCCATGATCGTGAGGTTGATGGACTCATCGTCAACAATGAGAATGTGTGCGTTGGATAGCCGTGGAATCATCGTAGCGGTCTGGACTGCGTTTCTTTCAGAAGGTCGGAATCCGCCGCTCAACCCACGGGAGAGGGTGAGGGTTCGCGCTTGGCAAAGGTTTCCCAGTTCACGGTGTTGTAAAAACAGAGTGCTTCCTCGATGCAGGTGACCACAGATGCCCGTGCAGAATCGAGAGTTTCCGGCGTCGAATTGGCGAGCAGGTGAGCGTGGAGCAGACCGGTATGGGTTGCCAATTTCCAGGCACCGATGGAGATGGACATGCTCTGCATTTGTTGTACGACCGAGGTTATGGCTTTGTCCAATACTCCCGTTTCCAGTGTTTCCAGAAAGGCGAGGTGGGATTCGAGAGTGCGCATCATGTGATTGCGCAGACCCTCCATGACCTCGGGCCGGGTGCAGAATCGGGTCATGAACGGAGTGGGTTCATAATCCTCATGGGCATGGGCTGTCGGATTGGAGTTTGCCTTGTCAGGCAGGTTGGAGTGATCGCCAGCTTCGCGACAGGGTTGAATGTCGAGTCGTTCACGTGCCTGGCGCACCGAGGCTTTCACATCTTCCACGTCGAAGGGTTTTTGCAGGATGGCATCGAAGTGCTTCAGCTGTCGCGCAAGGTCGGCCTGGGTGAGCGGAGTGGCAGTCATGGCAATGATGGGGATGCTTCGGTAGTCGCGCCGGGATTTTCGGATCAGACGCGCCGTGTCGAAGCCATTGAGGCGCGGCATGTTGAGGTCGAGAAAGACACACTGGTAGGATTGACGTTCAAGTTGCTGCAGGGCTTCCTTTCCGTTGTGTGCGACATCGTAGCCGATCTGAGCCCAGTCCATGATGGAGCAGCAGGTGTCGAGCAACAGCTCATTGTCATCGCAGATGAGTACGCGCTCCGGTTTGTCCTTCCAGGAGGCGCAGTAGGTGCGCGCGAGCTGAAAACCCACCAGATGGGATTCGGGGCAACTGACCTGTTCCGGACTCCAGATACGGATGCACTCATGCTCATCGATTTTACAGCTTTCCGATAGAAACCAGCGCGGCACATCACTGGCACGAAACTGGGACTGAAAGAAGCACTTGCGGTCTGCGTTGAGTGTGGCAAGCAACAGCAGGTCGTTCATGCCCAGCTCTTCGCACCGCGCTCGAAACAGGTGCTCGGCGTCGAATCCCATGACGTCCTGAAATGCCTGGTTCGCCTCAAGAAAGAGACCCGTGCGTGCATCGATGAGGCAATTCCCGATGGTGGTTTTGAGTTCTTCAGCTGCGTCAGAATGAGAATTGCCCGACGCATTGTCAGTGTTGATGGGAAAAAGGGTAACATTGTACCATTCGCAGCGCATTTTCCCCTGGAATATCGGATAGAGCGTGACACCCAAGCTTGGGGACTGCATCCAAGGTTGCTCGGGCACATAGGATCGCAGGGAGTCCGGAACCGGTAGGGTAGTGCGAACAATCGAACCCTTGGCGTTGCCGAGAAGTGCGGCAATTTCAGGCAATCCGCTGCCCAGGGAGTGCGTGGCGGGGTCGAGTTCCTTCAAAGAACCTGGTGTGTGCACCGCAAACAGGCGATCCCGTTCGTCACAGATAAACTGTACCTCACTACCCTTGCGCGTGAGCAGGCAGTAGTCGTGCATGAATTTGAGGTCATGCCTTTTGGGGGTGGATGAGGTCGCGAATCCTACCATGATATAATGTTCGGCAGTCTGAGCTTTCAATAAAGACCAAGTTCAGGAATTTTTCCGGGTTGTGTGTGTTGAAAGCATGTCTCCGTCCGGGGATTTGAGTCGAAATCCGGAGATGAAGAATTTTACAAACTTCGCCTAAACTCCGAAAGCAATAGGACGATAGCTTGTAAAGAAGCCACCAGTCGGTGTGCCCATCGGCCATATCAAATACTCTGCAACCAACCACTGCTGTGAATCTGCAAATCCAAAACACCCAACAACAGTACATGACCTTTTACCTGGGGCAGCACCTGTTTGGGATTTCGATCCTGCTGGTCCGGGAGATCAACCAGAATCTCGACATCACTCCAGTCTCAAAGGTTCCCAAATACATCAGGGGTGTGCTCAATCTTCGTGGACAGGTGGTGACCGTTATGGATCTGGCCAAACGCCTGTCCTTTGACGGTGCCGAGGGAAGTCAGGATGCCAGTTGCATCGTGCTCAAGACCAATACGGAGATCGACAGCAGTGATATTTCTCACTCTCTGGATGACCGCACACTGGCCGATAAGGTCGGTCTGTATGTGGACCGCATCGGTGATGTGCTCAACATTGCTTCCAAGGAAATCATTCGTACCCCAACCCGTGACAGTAAGCTCGACAAGCGTTTCATCAAGGGAGTGGTGCGCCTGAACGACCAGCTTCTCATTCTCCTGAATCTGAAAGAAGTTCTGAATCCGGAACAAAAAGGGGAATGATCCGCCCTCAACCCAAATTTATCTAAAGCCCGCCCACGCTATGAACCATGTCATTGAAGATCGCAAACTGAGTTTTCAGGTAGGAGAAGACATCCTTTCAACCAACGTCGAAACCCTGGCCAAACAATTTCGGGAGGGCATCGATTCTGCTTCGGCAAGCGTCAATCAGATTGAGGTCAATTTGAGCGGGGTGGATACCATCGACTCCCAGGGCCTGAATCTGCTGATCGGACTTTTTCAGGAGTGCAAGCGCAAGAAGTGGGGCTTTCGTGTCAGCCATTGCACCGAGAACGTGCGCTGGCTGTTTTCCATATTTAAATTGACCGAAGTTTTTGGGGTCAACGCTTCCAGTTGAAATTATCGACAAACCCATCTTTTGAGGAGTCCGACCTATGGTAGACAATGAATTGATCGAGATTTTTGTTCAGGAGTCGAAGGAACACCTGGATGCGCTGGAACCTGAGATCCTTGCCATGGAGACTGCCTCCAGTGATTCTGAGGGAGTCAACACCATCTTTCGCGGAGTTCACAGTATCAAGGGTTCTTCCGGATTTTTTGGTTTTGATCAGATCGCGAAGCTCAGTCATGTCATGGAAAACGTGATGGCACTGGTGCGCGAGGGTGACCTGAAACCCACACGCGAAATGGTCGATGTATTCCTTGAATGCACGGATTCGCTCAAACTGATGATCGACGATCCGCAGAACAGTGCGAACGTGCCTATCGAAGATCACCTGACCAAGCTCAATGCGTTGCTGGAACCTGACGGAGCCGGTGCGCCGGTTGCCGGACCCAAGGTGGATGAGACGGTCGAACTGCCTGCACATCTGCAGCAGTTTGTACTCGATCCGCTTTTGATCAAGAATGCGCTGAGTCACGGACATCTTGTCTTTGTGATCAAGTTGTTCATGAACAAGGACATCAAGGATCATGGGAAAACACCCTATGACTACTTCAAGGAGATTGAATCCCTGGGTGAATTTCTGGATGCAAACTTTGACTTTTCAGTGATCAGCGGTCTCGACGATGCGCTGGAGAATGAGTTGGTCGTTTCGTTCCTGTTCACCACCGTGATGGGATCGCCTGATATGATCACGAGCGTCTTTGACATTCCGTCCGAGCAGGTGGAAGAAGTGGACCTTGGCATCCTCAAGAAGTGGCTGGGTACCGATCCCCAGAAGACCGAACCCAAGTCCCGCTCCGAGGAAGTGTTTCTCGAAGTGGTGGAAGGGGAGGATGAGGTCATGCCCGCTTCGCAACCATCTGCATCGGATACCGCAGAGCCACAGTCCAAGTCGGAAGAGGACCATAAGATTGTGGCATCTGCGCAAGCGAGTCCGCAGACTCAGAGCGTTCGCAAGAAGGCGGATGAGACGATACGCGTGAATGTTTCACTGCTCGACGATTTGATGAATCTCGCGGGCGAACTTGTGCTCAGTCGCAATCAGCTCATCCGCATTGCAGAGGGAAGCGGTCAGGAGGTCAGCGGCCTGCAGGGCGTGATTCAGAACATGAATCTGGTGACTTCTGAAATGCATGAGCGTGTGATGCAGACCCGTCTGCAGCCCCTGGGTGTCATTTTTGGAAAGTTCAATCGCATCATTCGTGACCTCTCAAACAAGCTGGGCAAAGAAATTCGTCTCGAAATCGAGGGTGAGGATGTGGAACTCGACAAATCCATTGTGGAAGCATTGTCCGATCCACTGACACACCTGATTCGCAATACGGCAGATCATGGTATTGAGACGCCGGATGAGCGTGAGGCCGCAGGCAAGCCCCGCATGGGAAATGCCCGCCTCTCGGCAAAGCATGCCGGTGGTCAGGTGTTGATCGAAATCAAGGATGACGGGCGCGGCCTCGACACCACCAAACTCAAGCGCAAGGCAATTGAAAAGGGTCTGATCACACCGGAAGAGGCAGAGGTGATGTCCGACCGGCAGGCGTTCAACATTATTTTTCTTCCCGGGCTGTCCACTGCGGAAAAGGTCAGCGATGTCTCTGGTCGTGGTGTGGGCATGGATGTGGTTCGCACAAACATTGAGAATCTCGGCGGCTTCATTGACATCGATTCCGAGCGTGGAAGGGGAACGACCATTTCCCTTCGCCTGCCACTGACGCTGGCCATTATTCCAGCCATGATCGTGGGTGCCGGGGGACGCCGCTTTGCTATTCCGCAGGTGAATCTTGAAGAGGTCGTGCGTTTGGGCGGAAAGAACAAGACCGAGATGGTGCGGGGCACGCGCGTGCTGCGCCTGAGGGATTCCCTGCTGACGTTGCTGGACCTTGCGGAGGTGCTCGATATTGAACAGGTCGAAGGTGAGGCAGAGCGCAATAAGGATGAAGGATTTGTGCTCGTGCTGCATCTTGACAACAAGCAGTATGGACTCATCGTCAACGATCTTTATGACAGTGAGGAGATTGCGGTCAAACCACTCAGTCAGTACACGAAGGATGCAGGCTGTTACTCGGGGGTGACGATCATGGGAGATGGCAAGGTTGCCATGATTCTCGACGTAGCCGGTATCGCCATGATCGCAAATCTCGACTTTGGCGAAATTGAGGCCCTCAGTGAAGAACGCGAGCAGGAGGAAAGTCTCGCCCTGCGAAGCAGCGACAGTGAGTCGCTCCTGTTGTTCCGCAATGAAGGGTTTGAACTCTTTGCCATCAATCTCTCGACGGTTGCGCGCATTGAAAAGATCAAGGCAGCGGACATCGAAAATGTCGGAAGTGGGGAATACCTGAATCTTGGCGGCAAATCGATTCGCCTGGTTCGCATGCATCACTACATGCCGGTAGCGCACCCGGAGAACAGCCCGGAAGAACTCTATGTGTTGATTCCAAAACTGGTGGCAAAGCCGATGGGCATCATTGCCACGCAGATTGTGGACACTGTGGAAACCGTGGTCGATCTCGACCGGGAAACCATCACTGGCACCGGTATCCTTGGCAGCACCTTCATCAACGATGCGCTGGTCTTGCTGGTGGACATCTACAACCTCTTCGAGGCAGTGGATCCCAATGTGTTCCAGGTCGGGTACATTGATGATCGCTTTGCAAAGCTGCGGGTAATGCTGGTGGAGAACAATGTCTTTTTCCGCAACGTGCAGCAGTCCTTCCTCGAAGAGATTTTTGGGGAGGTGGTTGTCGTGCGCAATGGTGTGGAAGCGTGGGAAAAACTCAATGATGGCAGCTATCACATGCTGATCACCGAAGCCGAGCTTCCCCAGATGGACGGACTCGAACTCGCCCGTCGGATTCGCAATTCTGACCGCTACAAACACCTGCCAATCGTCGTCACCGCCAGTCGCAATGAAGCCATTTACGAGGCGCGCTGTCGTGAGGTCGGAGTGGATCAGTTTCTTCTGAAATTCAACAAGCAGAAACTGCATCGCCTGATTCTGCAGACTCTCGATTCGCGCACGCCGCGTCTTGAGGAGTCGGTTAGCCGATAACGGTCTGTGGCGTTGCATCGTTGTTGAAAGTGGATTGTCTATTTGTGGAATGAACGCAGGTCAAAAAGTGCGAGTTGCCCTCGCTGATGATACAGCACTGTATCGGAAAATTCTCTCCATGGCAGTTGAGAAGATCCCATCGGCGGAACTCGTAGGGGTTGCCGTCGACGGGGTTGCCGCAGTGGAAGTGGTCAAGAACAAGTCAGTGGATCTTTTTCTGCTGGATGTTTGCATGCCACGCATGGATGGGGTGGAGGCCCTGCGCAAGATTCATGAATTGAGTCCGAGTACGGCGGTGGTGATGTTCAGTGGAGTCACCAGTGCAGATGCGGAAACCACCGTGGAGGCCCTGGAAATCGGCGCACTGGAATTCATTCCCAAGCCCAAGACCAACAGTCTGGATGAGAGCATGAGCCTGCTCGCCCAGGAGTTGAATCGGGTGGTACGACTGCTCAAGATCCGTCAGATCCACAAACGCATCTCTGCATCACCCAGTGCGAGGACGACGGAGCGACCAGCCCCGGGAGCTGCGGGAGTCGCATCAAGTGCCGCATCCCGACCTGTGGCAAGTGTGGGTACGGGGCGTGTGGGAGTGGTGCGTCGGTTCGTGAATTTTGATGCCCATCGCTCGCTCATCGTGATTGGAGTGTCCACGGGCGGTCCCAATGCGCTGAACCAGTTGATGTGCATGCTGCCAAAACGGTTGGGTTGTCCTGTGTTGATTGTGCAGCACATGCCGCCCTTTTTCACGGCGTCGCTGGCTTCGTTTTTGTCCAAAAAGTCTGGACTGGATGTGGTGGAGGCCACTCATGGCGAGCTGATGCAGGCGGATCGCATCTACATCGCTCCGGGCGGCAAGCACATGGAAATCCGCAAGCGCACCGATGCGATGGGTGGATATGAAATCACGACCAATGAAGCAGCGCCGGTCAACTCGTGTCGCCCTTCGGTCGATGTATTGTTCCAGTCGGTTGCCTCCGAGTTCAGCGGTTCCATCCTCTCGATCATCCTGACGGGAATGGGGGAGGACGGATGCCAGGGAGTAACGACGCTGAGGCGTTCGCCGAGCACATACACCATTGCGCAGAACGAAGAGTCGTGTGTGGTCTATGGCATGCCCAGAGCAATTGTCGAAAGGGGGCTGGCCGATGAGGTCCTGCCGCTCGATCAAATCGCGGGTCGCATATCCGAGTTAGTTTTAAAAAGAAAGGTCAGTTAGTCCCCATGGCAATCAGCACAGAAGAGTTCAATTTGCTGCGAAACTTCATCCTCAAGCACAGCGAGATCGAGGTGAAGCCGGAAAAGACCTACCTCATTGAGAGTCGCCTGAGTCGCATGATGGTTGAGTTGGGTGCATCCAATTTCAAGGAGTTCTACGACAATGCACAAAAGGATACCAGCGGGAAGCTGAGGGAGCGCATCATCGATGCGATGACCACCAACGAAACGTTCTGGTTCCGCGATGCCAAACCGTGGACACTCATGAGGGAGTCGATTCTGCCCGAGTTGATGAATACCGCTCGTGCCAAACCCGGGTCAAAGATTCGCATTTGGTCGGCGGCCTGTTCCACCGGACAGGAACCTTATTCGATCGCAATGGTTATTGATGATGTGCTGCACTCGGGAAAGTACCCCGGAGTGAGACTTGAGCAGTTCGAAATTGTGGCAACCGATATTTCACCCAGCGTGTTGTTTCTGGCAAATTCCGGTCGGTACAATCAGCTGGCCATGTCAAGAGGGTTGCCGGAGAACTATCGGACCAAGTATTTCACCCAGCAGGGAAAAATATGGGTAGTCAATCCATCGCTGAAGAGTCGCATCACATTCAAAAAGTTCAACCTTCAGGATCATCCGTCCGCATTGGGAAAGTTTGATTTTGTGCTGTGCCGCAACGTGGCGATCTATTTTACGGACCAGTTCAAACGCGAGTTGTTCCGCCGAATTCACGGCATTCTCAACCAACCCGGATTTTTCCTGCTGGGTTCTTCAGAGTCGCTGGTTGGATATTCCACCGATTTTGAGATGAAAGAAGGTCAAGGTGCGATTTATTACAAAAAGAAATAAGGTAGAGTTATGAAAATACTGAGGGTTGACGATTCACTGGTGATGTTGCGCATCATTTCCGATGCAGCGAGCGTGATTGGTGCGGAAACGGTGACGGCCCGGAATGGATCTCTTGCACTGAAGGTGCTCGAGGAGCAGGGTGCAGACATCAACATGATCCTGCTCGACTGGAACATGCCTGGCATGACGGGACTCGAATTTCTTCAGAAAGTGAAGGCAGATGACCGCTGGAAGGACATTCCAGTGATGATGGTGACCAGTGAGGGGAACCCGGATAATGTGAAAAAGGCACTTGTTGCCGGAGCAACCAACTACCTTGTGAAACCGTTTGCACAGGAAGACCTCGAAACTAAAATCATGCAGTGTCTGGGGCAGGGATTTTGACATTGCATCCATTGCCAACCTGAAACACGTGCACCATGGAATTCTCCCAAGAGATTGCTGATCAGCTCAAAACCTGCGAGTTACCTCCCTTTCCGGAGCTGACTCATAAGATTGTATCCCTGACCCAGGATTTTTACGCAGATCCCAACGAGATCGCGGATCTGGTCAAAATGGACATGGCCCTGTCCGCATCCGTGCTGAAAATTGCAAACTCAGTGGCCTATGGGTATGCTGGCAAGGTTTCCTCCATCTCTGAGGCCATCTCACGTGTAGGGATTTCGGCCATGCGGGACTTGGTGCTCTCGGTCTCGCTCGTGAGTAAGTTCAAGTCGCTCAATGGCATTGATTTTCGACAGTTCTGGGTGCATTGCCTGGGCGTGGCCCTGACTTCAGACGCCATCCAGAGGCACGCGGGAAAACGCGTGAATACCACTGATCATCTCTACACTGCAGGTCTGCTACACAAGGTTGGCATTCTGTTGCTGGCACAGAACTTTCCCGAGCAATACCAGCAGGTTCTTGATGAGGTTGAAAAGGATGAAAAAGATCTCTGGGAACTCGAAAAGGAGATCATCGGTGTCAGTCACCCCGAGGCCTCAAGCTTTGTGTTTGATCATTGGCAGTTTCCACGCGAAGTCTCAGATGTAGCGCTTCACTACAATGACCCGGTGAACGCTCCGAATGATACGAGGGACATGATCTACATCGTGCATATTGCCAATTTTGCGTGTCTGAATCAGGGAATCGGCGTTGGGATCGACCGATTTCCCGTGAGTTTTTATGATGAGGCCTGGGACAGCGTCGGTCTGAAAGTGGAGGATATTCCTGCGTTGCTGAAAGAGGTTCTCGAAATCACGGATCGCGCGAAGATCATTCTCGATGCGGCGACTTGAAGGTCGGAGCATTACGATTGATTTCCGCAGCCGTGCATGCGTCCTTAGCACAAAAGCCATCCCCGCGTCGTGGGGATGGCTTTTGTGCTAAGGAGAAATAGAGGAAATGCCTCTATCCTGACGGTTCAGCCTCAGTTGATGTTTTGCAACAGGGAGTAGATGCGTTGAACCATGGGTTGGGGATCTTCCATCAGACCTGCTGCAATGCGACAGTTGTCCAGAATTTGCTCTGCAACCAGTGGAGCATTGCTGCTGCCTGAACTCCGAAGTTCATGCAACTTGAGGATGAGCGGGTGGGTTGGGTTGAGTTCCAGCTGCACCGGCACTTCGCTGGGCATTTCCTGATTCATGGCCTTCATGATACGCCGCATGTTGGCGGTCATGAGTTTATCCTTGCTCAGCGCGACAGCCGGGTTGTTCACCAGACGCGAACTGATCTTCACTTCACTGACGGACTCGCCGAACTGCTCTTTCATCCATTCACAAAGGGCCTTTCCCTGTTCTTCAGTCAGTGCCCCTGCATCGGTATCGACAGTGACGGATTCGAGTTCGAGTCCCTCCTGGTCAGCCGAAACCAGCTCCTTTTCCGCAAAGGTGCGAAGGTGGTTCATCACAAACTCATCGACTCCTTCGTAGAGGTACAGCACTTCCAGATTGTTTGCCTTGAAGGCTTCGAGGTAGGGGCCGTTTTCGATGGTTTTGCGATTGGAACCCAGCAGGAAATAGATCTGCTTCTGCCCCTCTTTGGCCCGACTGATATAGTCTTCGAGCGAGGTGGTTTTTCCAGGTTCGGTCAACGAGGATTCGTAGCGAAGCAGTTTGCTCAAGGCTTCCTTGTTCACCGGGTCCGAAGTGATCCCTTCTTTGATGTAGTGGCCAAAGGCCTCCCAGAACTGCTGATAGGCTTCGGCATCCTTGTTGGCCTGCTCCGCGAGAAATTTGATGAAACGCTTGGTGAGCACGGTACCGATTTTTTGAACCAGCTGAGAGTCCTGCATGGACTCCCGTGAAATGTTCAGCGGCAGATCGGCACTATCGATGACGCCCTTCACAAAGCGCATCCACTCCGGCAGCAGTCCCTTCGGGTGATGATCGATCAGAACTTTCTTGCAGTAGAGGGAAACACCGTGCTCGGAGTGGGAAAAACCGAATTTTTCCGGGTTTTCCGTGGGTACGAATAACAGGGCGTTGATGTTGATCGGGGCATCTGAGCTAAAGTGCAGCCAGAAGCGCGGATCGTCCCAGGCATTTGCCTGAAACTTATAAAACTCCTTGTATTCTTCCTCGGATACATCACTTTTGCTGCGCGTCCAGATCGCCTGTACGGTATTGAGTTTCTCTCCATCGACGAGAACCGGATGCTGAACAAACGCAGAATAGCGCTGGATGATGGACTTCAGGGTATCTGCCTTTGCGAATTCCTTGCTGTTCTCCTTGAGCGTGATCACGATCTTGGTCCCACGCCGCTCACCGTCGCACGGTTCGATCTCGTATTCCCCGCTGCCGTCGGAAGTCCATTTGAGTCCCTGTCCGTCCGGACGCCAGCTGCGCGTGAAGACTTCCACTTTTTCTGCGACCATGAAGACCGAGTAGAATCCGACGCCAAACTGCCCGATCAAGCTGCCAGCAACTTCTGCACTTTCCTGAAGGGCTTCGACAAATGCCTTGGAGCCGGAGTGGGCAATGGTGCCGAGATTCTGGGTCAGCTCCTCTTCATTCATGCCGATTCCAAAGTCCTGGATGGTCAGTGTTCCGGCCGATTCGTCGGTATGCACCTGAATCTCGAGGTTCAACGATGCGTCGTGGATTTGGCTTTCACTGAGTTGGATGTGCCTCAGTTTCTCCAGAGCATCTGAGGCGTTGGAGATCAGCTCGCGGACAAAAACTTCCTTGTCGGTGTAAAGGGAGTTCACCACGATGTCCAAAACCTTTTTCACATCGGCATTGAAACTGTGTTTGTGTGTGTTTGTATCACTCATGATTTTCCGTAAACTTCAGTAAATCCATTGAAGCGCGTGTGCGCTGTTCTTTGAATACCAATCCTTAGCTTTAACGTTCAGTGCAGGTGAAAATCAACAAAAGAAACACGCAATTGCCGACTGGCATCCCTCACTTCTGCAATTGAATCCCACGTCCCGATCCATGTCCGACACATCATCTCCATCATTGCAGCAACGCATCCGATCACTGCGCCAGCAGATCGAAACGCACGACCAGTTGTACTACCGGCAAAACCAGCCCGAGGTGAGTGATACGGAGTACGACCGTCTCAAGCGGGAATATGCGACGCTGCTGGAACAGTCGGGGGAAAACCCGCAGCTCGATCCACTGCTGCAGCGTGTCGGCGATGATCGATCACGCGGCTTTGAAACCTGGGTCCACCGCGAACCGATGGGCAGTTTGGAAAACTCCTATTCCAAGCAGGAAATTCTGCAGTTTTTTCAACGCCTGGAAAAGCGACTTTCCCGTGGAGAACTGGTGTATGTGGTCCAGCCCAAGATTGACGGTCTTGCCATCAGTCTCACCTATGAGAAGGGGCGTTTTGTGCGCGCGGTCACCCGTGGCAATGGCACCGAGGGTGATGACGTCACCCGCAATGTCACCCGCATCGATGGGTTGCCCAAAATGTTGGAAGGTGGCAGCGTTCCGGATCTGTTGGAGATTCGCGGTGAGGTGTTCATCTCGCGAGAGGAGTTTGCGCGCATCAATGCAGAGCGCAGGGAAAAGGGACTCACGCTCTACGCGAATCCCCGCAATCTCGCAGCGGGTACTCTCAAACTGCTCGATGCGAGCATCGTGGCACAGCGCAAACTGGAACTGCGGGTTTATGGATTGGGAGCGTGCGAGCCAGCCCAGTGGAAATCCCTGAGCGCGTTCACCTCCCAATTGAAGGACTGGGGGTGTTTTACTGTCGAATTCACTCAGAGTGTGTCGGGCATCGATGCTGTTTGGGATGCGATTGAAACTTTTGCCGAGCGCAAGCTCGAACTGGGCTACGAGACGGACGGTGTCGTCATCAAGCTGGATGACCTCGATCTTCAGCGCGAGGCTGGCAGCACCGCGAAGGCACCCCGCTGGGCAATTGCCTACAAGTTTGCGGCGGAGCGGGCCATCACGCGCCTGCATCGCATCGATCTTCAGGTGGGTCGAACAGGTGCCGTTACGCCAGTTGCGAACCTAGAACCGGTCCTGCTCGCAGGAACCACCGTATCCCGGGCGACGCTTCACAATGCGGATGAAATTGCGCGAAAGGACATTCGGGAAGGAGATTGGGTTGAGGTGGAAAAGGCTGGTGAAATCATTCCACAGGTTGTGGGGGTCCTGCTTGAGCGCCGGGAACAGGGCAGTCAACCTTATGCATTTCCGAGCGAGTGCCCGGCATGTGGAGGACCGCTTGCGAGGCTTGCGGACGAGGTGGTGCTGCGCTGTCAGAATGCCGCCTGCCCGCCCCAGGTCAGTCGTCGCGTTGAGCATTTTGTTTCCAAGCACTGTCTGGATATTGATTCCTTTGGTACGGCGGTTGTCGAGCAACTGATGCGGGCGGACCGGTTGCACACGCTGGATGAGATCTATCGCCTGGATCGGGACTTCCTGCTCGGGCTAGAACGTTTTGGAGAAAAATCGGCGGATAATCTCATCCAGGCCATCGAAGCGAGCAAGCAGCAGCCGCTTTGGCGCCTGATCCATGGGCTGGGCATTCTGCATGTCGGAGCGGCTGCCTCCAAGGCACTGGCCCGCGCATTTGGAAGTTTGCATCAGCTCGCAAATGCCACGCTGGAGCAGTTGCAGGAAGTCGAGGGCATCGGTGCGATCATTGCCGATTCGATTTGTGATTTTTTTGCCGATGCGGATAACCGTGCCCTGATCGATCGCCTGCAGGAACTCGGCTTGAATACGGAGGAAAACACAAGCACAGATGGTGCAGCAACGCGCAAACTGGAGGGCAAGACCGTCGTGCTGACAGGTACTTTGCCCGATTTTTCGCGCGATGCCTTTACTGCCCTGATCGAGCAGCATGGTGGCAAGGTTGCCTCCAGTGTGAGTAAAAAGACGGATCTCGTCGTTGCGGGGGAATCCGCCGGATCGAAGCTCACCAAGGCACTCGAATTGGGGATCGAGGTTCTCGATCAACAAGGGTTGCTCGACAGGCTTGAGGTTTAGTCAGCCTCGATTCGATGCGCATGGGCATCTGGGGCTGCACGCGTGCGCAGTTCATACCGCGCACTCATCAATCTCACCCATATCCTTTGTTGCGAAGCTCGGTCTGCAGCTGTGCCTGAAATTCCTGCACGTCCTCAGGAGAGGGCTTGTAGCCCGGTTCGACGTCGGATAATCCCAGACGACCCATTTGATCAAGCTGCCATTTGGCGTTGACGCCATCGGAGAACCGAACCGATCCGCTGACCAGTGCACCCGGGGTGACAATGGAGTCAACCTCCACACTCACACCCTCAGGGCTGAGCGCATCGACGGGTGAGGACTCTTCATCCGCGTCTGCTTCGGGCGCTGGGGCAGGGGTTTCCTTTTTCAACTCCAGATTGAGGTCGTCAATCAGGAAGCGCACCTCCATGAAGGTCATGGAAATTTCAAATTCGGATTTCAGCCGGGACTGTACCTGGCTGAGGGTTTCGCCGGCTTCGAGCCATCGCGCGATGGCAGCTTTTTGGTCGTCGGTAAGGGACATCAGGAACTGGGATTTCGGGTGGCTCAGTTGGCCTTGGAAAGTTGTTTGATCAGATAGTCAACGCTCTGTTTGACCGAATTATCCTGCTCCATCATGTTTTCGACCGTCTTGCAAGCATGGATGACCGTTCCGTGGTCACGTCCCCCGAAGGCTTCACCGATTTCCTGAAGGGAACAGCCCGTGAGCATGCGGCTGAGGTACATGGCAATCTGACGGGGAAAGGCAATGTTGCTTGGGCGGCGCTTGCTGATCATGTCTTGCATGCGCAGGTTGAATTGTTCGGTGACCTTCTTCTGGATCTTATCGATGCTTACCTGATTCTGCATTTCTTCCTGCAGAATGTCTTCGAGCAATGCTTCCACCTTCGGAATGTCGATGGGTTTTTTGACCAGTGAAGTGTAGCTTGCCACGCGGGTGAGCGCGCCTTCCAGTCGTCTGACATTGCGGGATACGCGTTCGGCGAGAAAACAGAGGATGTCGTGCGGAATGTCGAGTTGCAGTGAGCGAGCCTTTTTCGACAGAATGGCCAGTCGGGTTTCCATGTCCGGACTCTGAATGTCGGCCACCATACCCCATTGGAATCGGGAAATGAGGCGGGCCTCCAGTTTGGCAATTTCGTTGGCGGGACGATCCGAAGTAATGAAAATCTGTTTCTGAGCTTCAAACAGTTCGTTGAAGGTGTGGAAGAACTCCTCCTGTATGCGCTCTTTCCCCGAGAGAAACTGCACATCATCAATCAGCAGCACATCGACACTGCGATAGTGGCGACGAAACTTCACCAGACTGTTTTCCTGAATGGCGCGAATGAATTCGTTGGTGAATTTTTCCGAAGAAATATAGGTGATTTTGGATTCGGGACGCTGCTTAAGGATCTGGTGGGCAACGGCATGCATCAAGTGTGTTTTTCCGAGACCCGTTTCACCGTAAATGAAGAGCGGATTGAAGGCCTTGGCAGGTGCGTTGGCGACGGCCATGCAGGCAGCGTGTGCCAGTTGGTTACCACCCCCAATCACAAAATTCTCAAAGGTGTTTCGAGGATTGAGCGGGAAGCTTTCCTTGGATTTGAAGCGGGAGTTGAGATGGCGATCTGCAGCCGTGAGAATGGACTGGGGGCGTCGGGCTGCCTGAACTGGAGCGGATACAGAAACCGCTTCGTTATCCGGCACCGCTGCCTTGAGTTCCACGGTCATCGTGCGTCCACTGAGTTCCTGGGCCTTGCGGGTCAGGATTTCCAAGTAGTTTTCTTCAATCCAGATCGCGGAAAAGTCGGTCTGGGTTTCCAGGATCAGGGTGTCCTGGGTTTCTTCGAGGCATGTCAGTGGAGCAAACCATTCTTCGAAGAGGTCACGATTGAAAAGAACGCGCAATTCCTCGCAAAGTTGCGACCACAATTTGGAAGACTCATTAACTGTGTTCGGAGTGGACATTCGGACTAAACATTAAGGTTATTCACAATGGCATCAATCTATTTCCGCGCACACCTCTGGATGTGGGTGAAAAAGCATTCCCCTTTGATAGTGGAGATACAGGGAAGGTGGATCGGAATAGATGAGGATTGATAAATCGTTAAATTATTGTAATAGAAGATTTTATGAGATGTCGGTTTGGGTTTCGCGGCACCGCGCATCCCCAAAGGCCGATTGTCGGTATTGAGGGGCATGCTGGGGCAGTCGAGGGTTGTAGTTTAAGAGGGAGAGACGAAGGTGCTTCAAGTTTATGTTGTGCACAAATTATTCACACTGGGTTTGGGTGGAAAAAAACGGTGAAATTTACGAAACTGGCATGCTTTCGCAGAGGCTCTCTGAAGCCTTGATCTATCCTGTGTTACAGCCTTGTGACACAGTCGTGCAAAGTGCGGGAAGCTAATTTTCTCCCATGTTGGAAGAGAAAAAATGAGCGGAAAAAATGATGGAGTTTCTGACCTTTTGATGCGGGAAACGGGACTTTCATTCCTGTGATTCGCAGCTAAAATTTCCATGATTTTTTTGGAAGAAGTGAGCTAAGCTGCTCGTAATGAAGAGGTAATGATTTTTGTTGGCTGTAGAAAGCCGAATGATGGCGAGCAATTTTGCGCTGTTCAGTTTCTCAAGTCACGATTTGACAGGGAGTTGAGGACTCCGCTGATGCAAGCCTTCCTTCTGATTTGAGAGTGTGCAAACCCCAACAGGGCTGGTGAAAGGTTCTTGGGTTCATTGCACAAGTCAGCTTCAGGCATGGAATCGCGCTGCTTCAGAGGATGAGGGAGCATGAGAATTTCAGAGGGTGATTCTTTCACCGTCCGGTTCCGGGGAAAATGTACACAAAAAAAGGTCTCCATTTCAGAGACCCATTATGGCATGCCAGCCGTAGCCTTGGCGAAGGATGGTGCTTCCATTGGGATTCGAACCCAAATCTTCGGCTCCGGAGGCCAACATTCTATCCATTGAACTATGGAAGCAGTGATGTCCAACAAGGCTGAAAAGCAGGAGGCCAGTCAAGTTTTTTTCCGACTGGCCTCAAAAGTTGCGTTAATGGGCAACGAATCAGAGCTTGTCGTATTCGCCCTTGGCAATCTTTCCGACGACAACGTAGCTGATGCCATGCTTCTTCGAAACGGAAACTTTGGTGTTTCCTGCTTCGATATCGGCTTTGACGGCATCCCGCAGTTGCGCAGTGATGCGGGTGCGGGTGCGGCGGGGCTGGGAATCGGAAGCGGAGCTGGAACCCAGGCGGAGTCCAAACTTCTGAATCAGGTCTTCCACCAGTTCGCGAGGGCTATTGTAACCACTGTTGTTGTAAAGATCCTGAAGTTTCGCCTGTCTGGCCTCAATGAGTTTTTGTTCTTCAATGAGCTTCTGCTTTTTATCAGCAAGCTTGCGTTCTTCGTTTTCGAGTTCCTTGAGTTTCTTTTCTATATCGATCATAAGATATTTGGATTTAAATAGATTTTTGGATGGAAAGCATTGCAGGGACTTTCGTCGGGTTGCAACTTCAAAGATGAAGTATTGTGTAAGATTTGATGCGTTTACAAACTCTATTTAAGTTTTGTTCTGCTATTTTTATATCAAATGACGGGAAACTGAATCAACAGCAAATGCAATATAGTGTAAAAGGTGCAATACTTCGTTCAATGTGGAGTTTGGTATTTGAATGAGTGCAGTGAATGGTTATGCGGAAGTCTTGTCATCAATTCTCATGTTCCCAGCTGTTATTGCATCATTCCGGAGGAGTTGGAATTGTGCAGCTTGGGGATTGATTGTTGCGGTTGCATGGTTATGCTGCGGGTTTTCATCCAACTGACTGATCGCTATGAAGACTCCTATTGTCATGACCGTGATTGCCGCCGACCGTCCGGGACTGGTGGAAACGCTTGCATCCTGTGTTGCCAACGCTGGTGGAAATTGGGAGCAGAGTCGCATGTGCCGTTTGGGCGGTCAGTTTGCAGGCATTGTTCAGGTAGAAGTGGAAGAGCGGCAACGCATGGAGTTGCTGGATAGTCTGCATGAGCTTTCGGAACAGGGGCTTCGCATCATCGTACATGAGGATGAACAGGAGGTTGCTCCGAGCCGGGAGACCTTGATGCGCATTTCTCTGGTGGGACAGGATCATCCCGGGATCATTCGCGATCTTTCTGCAGTGCTCTTTCAACACGATGCCAATGTGGAGGAATTGCACACGGAACTGCGAAGCGAACCCATGTCGGGCGAGCCGTTATTTGTGGCGAATGTGCGCCTGTCCCTCGCTGCAGATCGAAACGTAGATGCACTGCGAACCGATCTCGAAGCGGTTGCCGCAGACCTCATGGTGGATTTGGAACTGCTTTAGCAAGCAGGAATGTCAGGCATTCGCATGAACTTTTTTGCTCTGCAAGGGTAGGGGAAAAAGAAGTGTGCATGGGATCCAAGTATCCACACTTCACAGTGCATCGCGATTTGCTCTCGGGATCGTGACCCGGAAGTAACCAGCCTTGGGATTGACGACATTTTTTTCCAGAAAGGTTTGAACGCTCCAGACTTTGTCTGCTCTGATCAGGGAAGATGAAGAGTGCATACTTAAAGACATGGGTGCAGATGCTGGCGGGACTGGTGGTTTCAGGTACACTGCTATTCATACTCGCCGAGGGTGTGCGCAAGTCTGCAGGGGATTTCCGGTTGAATGACCTGCTTTCAGTTGCACAGGCCATTCCCCTATGGGCACTTGCCGTTGCTCTCGGCTGCCAGCTGATGCAGGGCATGCTGCGGGCCGTGCGTTATCGCTATCTGCTGCGCTGGGAGCAGGGGGTGCCAGTGCAGGGCAGCGGTTTTCGCCTGTTGGCCATCACCTTTGCGCGCAACATGTTTGTGGACATGCTGCCCTCCCGATTGGGAGAGTTGGTGTACGTGTGGCTGGTCAAACGCATTTTGGGAGCGCGCATTGCCAACGGGTTGACCTCGCTTGGCGCGGCCTTCGTTTTTGATTTGGTTGCCCTGGTATTGCTCATCCTTACCGTTTTGGGATTTGCGTCGCTTGGGGTTGCCTCCCAGCTGCCTCCGTTCGCCTGGGTGTTGTTCCTCGTGCTTGGGGTTGCATGTGGTGCATGGTCTGTGTTTGGGCTGTTTCCCTGGGCAATGGCCCAAACGGAGTCCTGGCGCAGAGATCGTTTTCGTTCGGGCTGGATCGGTTCACTGCACTCCCTGCTGGAGCAGGTCCGCGAGTGCATCGACGGAATCCGCCAGAGCGGCAAACTGCTGCACATCACGCTGCTTTCACTGCTGATTCGTTCGTTCAAATATGGTGGCATTGTGACCCTGTTGCTCGTGATTCTGGATCGCTCCTTTGCCCCGGTCGGACTCGACCAGATCGGTGGCATGCTGTTGGGAGTCGTGGCGGGTGAAGCTGCAGCGAGTCTTCCCCTGCCCACTTTCATGAGTTTTGGTTCCTATGAAGCAGGGGGTGCTGTCACACTGGTGGGCCTTGGATTTACCCTTCAGGCAGCGGCAATTTCGATGTTTATTGTGCACCTCTTCAGTCAGGTGGTAGACTACAGTCTTGGTGCCTGCGCGTTGTTGATTGCCTGGTTGGCTGGTTGGCTGCAGTCTCCAGCGACCCAACCCGCACTTCAGACACCGCGTGTTCGTGCGGGAATCGCGCTGTTGTTTGTCGTGGTGCTTGCCGTGGTCGCGGCTGGGGTGCTTGTGTACGAGTTGAAAAAAGCCCGAAACGACGCTCCAGAACCAGCACTGTCGGTTCTACCGGAGTCCCATCCTGCTGATTCTCATTCCGATGCTGCCGTGATTCAGACCGCATCCATCGCGGGAGAACCCATCTCCGATACCGATAGTAAATTGCCCCAAGAGGGGTTTGCCGTGTGGACGAGCAACCGCTTTGGCAACCACGAGGTTCTGAAATTCGATTTTGCGACGGGCGCATTGGAACGGCTCACTGAAACGCCGGGCAAGGAGTATTACGTCAGCATTTCGCCTGATGGGCAGTCCCTGCTGTATGCCTATGCCGCTCGTGCGGATCACTCCTTCCGTCATCTCACCGGATGGTCGGTCGTGCTTTATGATCTGGAGAGCGGTGAATCGCGCGAGCTTGCGCCCGACGGGTTTCATCCATCCTGGGCAGGCAGTTCTCACCAAGTTGTGTACTCCAGGGGAGGAAACGAGATCGTGCTGCACGATCTGCAAAGCGATACCACCGAGACGTTGCTTCAGGCCGGGTCGAGAGGAGTCCCATCCGGATTCCAGTTCCTAACACCTTCCTGGGATCCACAGTCTGAAACGTTGGCGGTGACGATTCGTGGATCGCGTCGCACCAAGATGCTCTATTTTCCGAGGCAGGATCGAGCACCGGTGGAATTACCGGAAGGGTGCCAACTGCTTTGGATTCCGGGTCAGTCGCAGTTGGTGTACACTGCAGACGGCAGAGTGGGTGACAATGCGTTCATCCGCATCCAGCCGGACGGTCGCAATGCGGAAGTCCTGCTCGATCTCGACAGTGCTTTTCATCACCTCTATTTCCCCCGTTTCTCTGCAAATGGAACCTGGATGATCTACGCCGCAAGTGAAGGGGGGCATGAGCACGACCTTGCGGACTATGAGGTTTTTGTGTGGAAGGTCGGCAGTGCGACCGATGGCATCCAGCGCTTGACGAACCATCCGGGCAACGATTCCTGGCCCGATCTGTTTGTTCCGCAGGGCAGGTGAGCCACACTCAGGCACCAACGCGTGCCTGATTCTGTTTTCCTCTTGGAAGCAGGGATGAAAGGGAATTGAATTTTCCCCGGGTGTGGGTGTGCTTTTCGGTTGTGCATTTTTCAAGAATACGCTTGAAACGGTGCGGTTCAAAGGGCACGAAACAACGCCCTTCCATTGTCGGTTGTCTGGGAAAAGGCTCGAATGTCATGAATGCGTTCCATGGGTGAGTTGGTAGAATTGCAAGGAATCAACAAACGCTTTGATTCGCTCCAGGCGGTTGATCAAGTGGATTTGACGCTCAAGCGAGGCGAAGTCTTTTCGTTGCTGGGACCCAGTGGATGTGGCAAAACCACACTGCTTCGCATTCTGGCTGGATTTGAAAAAGCGGACTCGGGCCGGGTATTGCTGGATGGACAGGACATCACCGAGTTGCCTCCTCATCGGCGTGCCATCAATACCGTTTTTCAGAACTACGCGCTGTTTCCCCACATGACGCTGTATGAAAATATCGCCTTCGGGCTGCAGATGAAGCGTCTGGAGCGTCATCAGATTCGCAGGGAAGTGGAGGCCATGCTGGCATTGATGGACTTGGAACAGCACGCCTATAAGAAACCCAACATGATCAGTGGCGGGCAGAAGCAGAGGGTTGCGATCGCTCGTGCACTGGTGAACAAGCCCCAACTCCTGCTGCTTGATGAACCCCTGGCTGCCCTCGACCTCAAGCTGCGCCAGCGCATGCTGATCGAACTCGACACCATTCACGACGAGGTGGGCATCACGTTTCTCTACATCACGCACGATCAGGGTGAAGCCATGAGCCTGTCCGACCGCATCGCAGTGATGAACGAAGGGCGAATCGAGCAGATTGGCTCGCCCGCCGAAATTTACGAAGCACCCCAGAACAGTTTTGTGGCGGCCTTTATTGGGGATACCAACTTCCTGATCGGCAAGGTGAAAGCATTGCAGGATCGTGACCTTTGCGTGGTCACAGTGGATTCCATCGGGGAAGTTCTGGTCTGGAATGACAAAAAACTCAGGGTGGGGGATGATGTCAGCCTTTCAGTTCGACCCGAGAAGTTTCGCCTCTTTCGCAATCGGCCGGAGCCGAATCCGATGCGAAACGTGATCCAGGCGCGTGTGGAGGATCTCATCTACATGGGGTCCCTCACAAAATACCGCCTGGTCTGTGGGGAATACACGCTCATCGTTGAGCAGCAGCATGGACGCTACCTGCTCGACGAACAGCCCATCACCTGGGGCGAATCGGTTTGGCTGGGCTGGCATGCGGAGGATGGATACATGCTGCAGAGCTACAATGAGTCGGATGAAGCGCTGATGGCGCTGGGGGAGGAAGTGAGCGAAAATGCCCAGAGCTGATTCCAGGCGAATGGAGTGGTGGTTAACTGCGCCGACACTGGTTTGGCTTTGTGTGTTTTTCCTGTTGCCCACCCTGATCATCGGGGTGATTAGCTTCAAACCGGCATCGGTGTACGGTGGAATCGGCGAGGGGTGGACCCTGGAAACGTTGCGCGGGCTTGCCCAACCGAGCTATCCCCAGATCATCTGGCGCACATTGTGGCTCAGTGTGATGACCACCTTGATCTGCCTGGTGCTGGCGATTCCGGTCAGTTATTGGTTGGTGACGCTGCCGCTGCGCTGGCGCAACCTGATGTTGTTGTTGGTGATCCTTCCCTTTTGGACGAATTTTCTCATCCGCATTTTTGCCTGGAAGACCATCCTGCACCCGGAGGGGTGGGTGAAACAGGCACTGGTGGCCCTGCAATGGATTGCTCCCGAAACTTCACTGCTCTATAACGAAGGATCCATTTTGCTGGTGCTGGTTTACACCTACCTTCCCTTTGCGATTCTGCCGATTTATGCCGCAGCGGAGAAGTTTGACTTCAACCTGCTCTATGCAGCGGCAGATCTCGGGGCAAACCGGCTGGAGGCCTTTGTGCGCATTTTTCTACCGGGCATCCGGATCGGCCTGATCACGGCAGTTCTGGTCGTGCTGATCCCGGCACTGGGTTCGTATGCCATTCCCGACATCATGGGCGGACCCAGCAGCGAAATGATTGGAAATAAGATTGCCCAGCGAACCTTTTCGGATCGCAACCTGCCACATGCCAGCGGACTGGCCAGCATCCTGGCCATCCTGGTTCTGACTCCGGTCGTGCTGTATCAGTTGCGAACGGGTCTGGCCGAGCGCAAGCGAAGGGAGGGTCGGAGCCGATGAAACGCAGCCGCATTCCCTGGGTCGTCTCGATGCTCGTGCTGACCTTCTTCTATCTTCCGATTCTGTTTCTGGTGCTGCAGTCCTTCAATGAGGCCAAGTACGGAGGTGCGTGGCATGGCTTTTCGCTGAAGTGGTATGCACTGCTCTTTGATTCTCCCGCCGTTTGGCGTGCCGTGCAGAACACCGCTGTCGTTGCCCTGACCTCCACAATGGTATCCACCGTGCTCGGCACACTCGCTGCCTGGACGTTGCACCGCTATCACTCCCGGCTTCAGGGCTTTCACTACCTGCTGGTCTATGCCCCGCTCGTTTTTCCCGATATTCTGATGGGGATCAGTCTGCTGCTCCTCTTTGTGAACGTGGGAGTGCCATTGGGATTGCCAACCGTCATTCTTGCGCACATCACCTTCTGTTCAAGCTATGTCGCTTTTGTGGTACTGGGGCGCTTGCAGGATTTTGATGATTCTCTGATCGAAGCTTCCCGCGATCTCGGGGCTGGCTGGTGGACCCTGACTACACGCATTATCCTTCCCATTCTCTGGCCCGGCATTCTGGCCGGTGCGCTATTGGCCTTCACGTTGTCCATCGACGATTTTGTGATCACCTTTTTTGTTTCCGGTCCGGGCAGTGCGACGCTTCCGGTCTATGTGTTCAGCATGATGAAGATGGGTTCACCGACCATGATCAATGCCTTGTGTACGCTCTTTATGCTGGTTACTTTTACAATCGTTATTCTCGGACAACGATTCCTCTATCATCACGATCCAAAACCGACTCAATCATGACAACTATACGCACAAGCATGGTGTTGTTTACGGCGACTGCCAGTTTGGTGGTCTCACTTCTGCTGACGAGCTGCAGTGTTGAAAAGAAACCCGAACTTCATCTCTACAACTGGGCCGATTATGTTGACGAATCGGTGCTGCGGGAATTTGAAGACAAGTATCAGTGCAGGGTCATTCTTGATTTTTTTGATTCCAACGAATCGATGTATGCAAAGATCAAAGCGGGTGCGAGTGGCTATGATGTTCTTTTCCCCTCGAGCTATCAGGCGGCGATCATGCAGGAGGAAGGGTTGCTGATGGCTCTCGATCTGGCTCAGATTCCCAATACGGCCAATGTGGATGCCAGCTATCTGGCAACGGGTGCCATTGATCAGCAGATGCACTACAGTGTTCCCTACATGACGGGCACAACCGGTATTGGATACAGCGCAGCAGCCTTGCCGGAACTTCCCTCGTCATGGTCGGTCTTCCTGATGCCCGAGGTGAAGAATCGGGCGACACTTCTCAACGACATGCGCGAAACCCTCGGTGCCGCTCTCAAGTATCTTGGATACAGTCTCAATTCAATTGACGAATCCGAAATTGCGGAGGCCGCAGAGGTCGTGAAGCAGTGGAAGGCCAACATCGCCAAGTTTGAGAATGAACAGTATAAACCGGGCATCGCTTCGGGCGAGTTTTTGCTGGTTCACGGTTACAGTGGAGACATCTCCCAGGTCATGGAAGAAAACGAAGCGGCTGAGATCACTTACATGCTTCCGCAGGAAGGTTTCGGGATTTGGTGTGATGACATGGTGATCCCTGCGGATGCGCCCAACCCGGAACTCGCGCATGCGTTCATCAATTTCATGCTCGAGGCCGATATCAGTGCACGCAACATGGAGTTCTGTTATTACAAAGCACCCAACACGGCTGCCTACGAGCTGATCTCCGCCGAGCTGCGAGAGGATGAGACGGTCTTTGTCCCCGATGAACTCATGCAAAAGGCAGAGGTCATTCGTCCGCTTGGAGAGCACACGCAGCTGTTCACACGCTACTGGGATCTGGTCAAGGCTGCGCCCTGAGTTTTTGCAGGCGCGCAGGGCGTCGGCTTCAGTACCCGATGCCCTGTGTCGCTCCTATTGCAGCACGTTTTGCAGGGTTGCCTGCGGTCCCATCATGACGACACGCATGCTGTCGAGGCGCAGCCGTGCTTCACGGATGGCGGTGTCGACGCGTTCCATGCGCTCCTGCAGCAACTGAATTTCCTCATCGCGCACGTGGTCGTTGAGTTTTTTGAGATCGGCCAGACGCCGCAACTCGTAGCCAAGCGTGGTCGATGCATTTTCGGCAGCCTGGTTGGCAATGCGATCCGAGCGGCGCTGTGCGTAGCGGTTGGCTCCGGAGATGAGATTTTTGAGGATGTCGAAGTTGAACATCGGCTGCTCCAGAAAGCGGTGAATGTTGCCATCGAGCGACTCGGTAGCGATCTGTTCGGCAGGAATATCCTCCGTGCGATTGCGTCCGCGCACATCGACCACAATGCGAACCGGGGTGGGTGAGAGAAACTGTTCGACCTGCCATCGGCTTTCCGTGATCGGTTCGATCACAAAGATGCACTCGAGCAGCAGATTGGTGTCTTCGCTCGGCATCACGCTGAATGCGCTCGAACCCGCAGGGGACGAGAGCAGTGCCTCGATGGCATCGCGAAAGATCGGGTGGTCCTCGGTGATGAAGGTCATGTCTTCCCGGCTGACGGCCCGGTTGCGGTCAAGGCTGGCAAGGGTTCCTTCGGGTGGCAGGCTCGGAAAGGCTTCGAGATAGGCGTGGGAGGGATCCAGGTGAAAGGCATCACCCTCCAGCTCGGTGACCTGAATGCCGTAGTGCTCCATGAGATCGAAGAGCAGCGTGCGTGCTTCGGAATCCTGCTCCCGCTCCCGTATCTCCTGGATGAGCCTTGCTGCCGCATCGGGATTGTAGGAATTCAGTTCGAGCAGTCGGTCCCGACCGTCGTGCAGCTGTTTGTCGAGTTCCGCGCGAAAGCTTCGCGCTTCGTCCAGCAGTTCTTCAAAGCTGGGTTTTACCGCTTTCTTGCGTTTGTCGGGCACCGCGAGTGCAAATCCCAACAGACTCTGCTCAAAGCGCTCCACATAGGCCTCACTGCCCTTGAGTGAGCATTCAAACGCATTCAATCCTTCATGGTACCAGCGCGCCATGATTTCCATCGCACTGCCGATGACGTAGGGCACATGGATCTGGATGGAGGTTCGCTGACCGATGCGGTCCAGACGTCCGATGCGCTGTTCGAGCAAGCCCGGGTCGAGCGGCAGGTCAAAGAGCACGAGGTCATGGGCAAACTGAAAGTTGCGCCCTTCACTTCCAATTTCCGAGCAGACCAGCAGCTGAACCCCGTCGGGTTCGGCAAAGGTGGCGGCGTTGCGATCCCGCTGCACCAGTGACAGTTCCTCGTGAAACATGGCAAAGGAAACGGCAGTTTCGTGCAGGGCTTTCTGAATGGCCTTCGCCTTGCGAAGGGAGCGACAGATCAGCAGAACCTTGCGTTCGGTGTCCGACTTGAGAAAGCCGACCAGCCACTCGATGCGGGGGTCCTTCGAAAAGTCGTAGCGAATGTCCGTTTCCTCCTTGCCCGCCATGGACTGTACTTCCTTGCGCAGGTGCGCGTGCAGCAAGCTGCCTTCCGGAGCGGGCAGGGGGATGGCATGGTAGCATCGCTCGGGAAATCCCTGGATGTGGTCGCGCGTATTGCGGAAGACGACGCGCCCGGTGCCATACTCATCGAGCAGCGTGCGCAGAAGGGCCGTTTCCGCGCCTTTTTGACCCTTTTGCATGCCTTCCATCAATGTTTCCAGCCGGTCAGGATTTCGGGAAAAGAGCGATTCGAGCAAGTTCTGGTCCTTTTTGCGCAGGGGCTTTCCATCCAGCACGCGCGCTGCGATTTCCGCGATGTTTGCGTAGTGGTCGGCTTCGCTGACAAATCGCGCGTAGTCGTCGAAGCGGTCGGGATCGAGCAGGCGCAGGCGGGCGAAGTGCCCGGTCATGCCCAGCTGGGTGGGCGTAGCGGTGAGCAACAGCAGTCCCTGTGTTGCCCGGGCGAGCGCTTCGGCCACCTGATACTCGCGACTGGCCTGCTGTTCGGACCACTCCAGGTGGTGCGCTTCGTCGATGACCACCATGTCCCATCCGGCTTCGGCAGCCTGTTCCGCACGTACTTCGGAGTCCGCCAGCAGATCGAGGCTGCACAGCACGAGGGATTCATCTCGAAACGGGTTTCCGTCGACATCTCCTTTTTCCAGTGCCCTGCATCGCTCCTCATCGTAGATCGCGAACCAGAAGTTGAAGCGTCGTAGCAGCTCAACAAACCATTGATTGACGAGTGCATCGGGCACGAGCACCAGCACTCGCGATACTTTACCAGTTGTGAGCAGGCGCTGCAGGATAAGGCAGGCTTCGATGGTTTTCCCCATGCCCACTTCATCTGCAAGCAGTACGCGCGGGTTTTGGCGGGACGCGACTTCATTGAGGATCGATAGCTGGTGCGGAATCAGCTCCACACGTCCCCCCATCAATCCCCGCAGGTGGGAACTGCGATAGGCTGCATGCGAGCGAAGTGCCCGATAACGCAGATTGAACAGCGCGTTGGCATCCACCTGTGCCTTCATGAAGCGTTCCTGTGGCGCGCTGAAGTCACTCAGTCCCGTGATGGCATCCTCGCGGATGCGTTCTCCCTCGGCACTGACATAGGTGCACAATCCATCGGTTTCTTCGATGGAGGCGATGACCACCTGTTTGCCGTCAGCCTCTGCCACCCGTTCTCCTTCGTGAAAGCGGATGCGGCGCAGCGCTGGCGTATCCCGCGCATAGAGGCGCTGTTCGCCCACTGCAGGGTAATCCACCCAGATGCGATAGGTTTCAACTCTCACGACAATGCCGAGCCCCAGCTCAGGCTCGGGTTCGCTCATGCATCGTTGTCCGACGGTGTTCAGCTGCATGGAATGGAAAATGGGAAAAGGTTGAAGCACGCCGCTTGTGTTGGATGCAACAAAGCGGGTTTCGTTTGGGCAGGGTGGGTGGGGTTATCCGGAAAACTCGTCAAAGGCTTCCACAGCCTTCGTGGCGTAGGTCAGGGCCGGTCCGCCACCCATGAGGACTGCCACGCTCAGGGTTTCCTGAAAGGCTTCGCGCGTAGCTCCAGCGCGAAGCGCGGCGTCGGTGTGCATGGCGATGCAGCTCTCACAGCCCGTGACGATCGCGCAGGCCAGTGCCATCAGTTCTTTGGTGGCAACGTCGAGGGTACCCGCTTTCATGACCGTCTGGTGCAGTCCGTTGAAGCTGCGCGTGAGGTCCGCATTTTCGCGGTTGATCGCATTCATTCCCCGCAGGAAGTTGCGGTTTATTTGGGTGTATTTTTTAGATTCGTCCATAAAACTTTGGTGTTGGCGGTTCATTGCCAAGTCCAGGCCAACTATTGAAAAGGTTTCAACGCTTTTTCGAGTCTTTTTGATGGCATTTTGATTTCGAACTCCGTGGGTTACGCTCTGGTAACCGCCTGTCGCTTGGCTGAGCCGGTGCAACAAATTTCAAAAAAACTGAAACATTCCCTTGATTGCTGCCGTCTTTTGCGGGATCGATGTGATTGCGCTTCGTTTAGTCAGACACAACCCCCTCCCATCATGGATTCACCACTGCTTTCAATCCAACAACTCTGCAAACGCTATGGCGAACTTCGTGCGGTTGACGACGTATCGTTCGAGGTGCGAGCCGGAGAGATTTATGGCTTGCTGGGGCCGAATGGGGCTGGCAAGACCACCACCATATCGCTCAGTTGCGGTTTGCTCAAGCCCGATGTCGGCTCCGTTTCGGTTGAGGGTGTGTCGTTCTGGAGCGACCCGCATCGGGCGCGCTCCCGCATGGGCGTTGTGCCGCAGGATCTTGCGCTCTATGAGGAGTTGAGTGGTCGGGAGAACCTTGAGTTCTGGGGCCGCATTGCCGGACTCTCCATGGGGGATTCACGCTCGCGTGCCACCGAACTGCTCGAGGCACTGTCTCTTGCCGACAAGGCCCGGCAGGCCGTGAAAAAATACTCCGGTGGCATGAAGCGCCGCATCAATCTCGGCTGTGCCCTGATGCATCGTCCCCGTCTGATCCTGCTCGACGAGCCAACCGTCGGCATCGATCCCCAGGCTCGTGCCAATATTCTTGAGTTTATCAAAAAGCTCGTGGCCGAGGGGGTGGGCATCCTCTACACCACGCATTATCTGGAGGAGGCTGAGTCCCTCTGTGACCGCATCGGTATCATTGATCATGGTCGCATCCTTGCTGAGGGAACTTTGGATGAGCTGCGCACCCAGACCGGATTTGAGCAGCTCTTTGTCATTGAGGGGAACTTTGAAGGACTTGACCCCGAGCAGTGGTCCGGGTTTCTCGAGACTTTCAACCTCGTGCAGCAGAGCAAGCGGCAAATGGTTGTATCCACTCGCACACAGATGGATCCGGCTGCAGGCCTGAAACAACTGCTCACGCTACCCGTACAGCTGGAGAATGTGACGCTCAAACGCCCCAGTCTCAACGATACCTTCCTCAAATTGACGGGTCGCGATTTGCGGGAATAGGAAACCGGATGCCAGCCCTGAAATTTGCGCTATGAAATTGTTCATCACCCTCTTGTGGAAGGATTTGCGGCGCGTGCTGCGCAATCCGGTGCCGATTCTGATCCTTCTGGGCATCCCCGTAGCGATCACGTCGATGATCGGATTGGTTTTTGGCGGTTCGGGGTCAGGTCAGGATGCCATCGCACCGATTCGTCTGGGAATTGTGGATGAGGATGACTCTCTGTTTTCGCAGTTTCTGCGCGGAGCCGCAGGGCAGGATGAGTTTGCCGAGCGCATCCAGATCACTTTTCTTGAGAATGAAGCCAGCGGTGTCCGGCTCATTCAGGATGGCAAGCTCAGTGCAGTGCTGCGCATCCCGGAGGGCTTTACGGATGCATTTGTGCGTGGGGAAAATGGGATCAAGCTCTACCTCATCAAAAACCCCTCAGAGTGGATCTATCCCACACTCGCTCAGGAGGGAGCGGATGTGCTGGTCAGTATGCTCAACGCCCTGGTTCGAAACTTTCAAAAGGATTTGCAGGAGTTGCACGGGTTGATCGATTCGGAGCGCGAGTTTGATTTTTTCCGTGATGTACTCGCGGTGAGCACGTTGATCGAGCGGGCGCGGAATCGTCTCGACGCAGCGGAGGTCTATCTCAATCCACCGCTGGTTTCTTACGAGCGAGAGTCCAGTGAGGCCGATGTCCTTGAGGAAGGAGACGAATTGGAAGCCGAAGCGGCAGGGGAGTTTAATGCGTTCGCCTACATTCTCATCGGCACAACGGCCATGTTTCTGCTCATGATCGCAGACAACTGCATGCGCGATCTCTATCGGGAATACCGCAATCGCACCTTTGACCGCTACCGGACTTTTCGGGATGGCTTGTGGATTCTGCTTGCGGAAAAGTCGGTGTATACCGTGGTTGTCTTGCTGTTGGCTTCGCTCATCCTGCTTGGCGGCGGTAGTCTGATCTTTGGATTTTCCTGGAGCCACTTGGGGCCGACTCTGCTCCTGATTCTGTGCTACAGTCTGTTTGCTGCAGGATTCATGGGGTTCATCGCGGCACTGGCGGGCAAGGAGCGCCGGGCTGACATGTTCAACACCATGATTGTGATTTTTCTGGCAGCGGTCGGGGGTTCCATGTGGCCCGCTGAAAGTTTGCCACCCTTTCTAGGGAAATACATAACGCCATTGTCGCCCACCTACTGGTTTGGTGAAACCCTGCGCACCCTGCAAATGCAACCGGATGAGGCCAACTGGATCTTCCATACCGCGCTGTTGGGATTGTTGGCCATCGGAATGATCTCAGCCGCATCGTGGGTCTTTCGCTTTCGACTGGAGAAAGGAATCAAGGAATGAAAACCATTTTTACCCTGGGGCACCATGATTTGCGTGTATTCCTCAAAGATCGCACGGCGTTCGTCTGGTTACTCGTGATTCCGCTGGCGTTTGTCTACTTCATGAGCTTTGTAAGCCGTCCACCCGGCGACCCAAGGGATGCACAGCCCGCGATCTGGGTGGAGAATCTGGATGAAGGCTTTCTGGGCACAGTCTTTCTCGACATTCTCGGCGCTGAGGGTGTGAGACCCGTGAGCGGTGAGCAGGTGGAGGACGCGCGCCGTGGGCTGCGCATTCCGGCGAATTTCACCGAACAGGTCTTGCAGGAGCAACAGGTCAGGCTCGCATTTTTTGATATGAATGATTCCGGGTCAGGTCAGGATCTTCGGGCGGAGTTGGTGGAAGCCAACTTGATCCGTGCGGTCATCGCCATCAATGGATACCTGCTGGAGCATGCCACCAACACGGGAGGACGACCGCTCAGCGAGCGCGCCCTGCGTCGGCTGATGGAACTCGAAAACCCGGTCACACTCGATTCCAGCTTTGCAGGACGCAAACCCATGCCCGTGGGGTTCAGCATGTCACTGCCCGGAGTCATGGTGATGTATTTGCTCATGAACCTGTTGATTTTCGGGGGTGCCGGTGTTGCGTCAGAGCGACAGAGCGGCGTGTTGCGGCGTCTGAGCATTCAGCCTGTCAATGCATACCAACTGGTGTTTGGAAAGATCTACGGGCTGATGCTGTTGGGCTGCGTGCAGATCGTCGGATTCCTGGTTTTCGGTCAGTTTGTCTTTGGGGTGAATCTGGGTGACCAGCTGCCCGGCATTGTGCTGACGTTGCTGGTGTTTTCCTGGGTGGCATCCTCATTGGGATTGCTCATCGGGTTTCTGGTGAAGTCCGAGGATCGTGTGGTGGGCCTGGGAATCATGATTGCGCTGCCTTTGGCGGCATTGGGCGGGTGCTGGTGGCCGATGGAAATCGTGCCGGAAGGTGTTCGCACTATTGCCTATTTTACGCCGTCCGCATGGGCGATGCACAGTCTGCACCAGCTGATCAGTTTTGGGGGCGGCATCGAGACCATCGTGCGTCCACTGCTCGTGCTGGCAGCCTTTGGCCTCGGCGCCAACCTGCTCGCCGCCCGTTTTTTCCGGGTGTGAAGCGATCACGGGGCGGCGTGTCCTGTAGCCATGTTCGGGAGAACATGGACAATGCGGGTGGACGGGACGCGTTTTCGCACTGCAACGCGGGTCCGAATTCTTATCCCGACTTGTCGGGACTACGGAGGTGATCTTGTCCTGTAGCCATGTTCGGGAGAACATGGACAATGCGGGTGGACGGGACGCGTTTGCCACTGCAACGTGGGTCCGAATTCTTATCCCGACTTGTCGGGACTACGGAGGTGAGAATACGAAACAAGCAGGGGGGGTGTTGTTCCGCTGCATGGATTTCCGTTTATGTAGCGGGATTTGGGAAAATCCCGAAGCGTCGGAGTTGCCGAAAACCAACGTGTTCCACTTAGCGGATGAATTGCAGAAGCAAGGAGCCAGGAGCTAGCGCAGTGGCAAGTAGCAAGTAGCAAGGAGCAAGTCTAAGAGGGAAGGATAGGATGAAGGTAGCGGGAGCTTCCAGCTCGCGCCTTTATCACAACATCTCCTTTTGTGAGACTCACCTTGGCGAGTCTGCATGGGGCCGAATTTGAACCACTCCAGAGCGCAGCGGCATTCAAACCTGACTTGTAGGGTGCGAAGCAAATTTCAGGATACCACAGATCGTGAGCGAAGAACCTCATCCAATATCTGTGCCCATCTGTGGCATCTGTGGCATCGGTGGTTCTCACTTAGCGGATGGACCGCAGAAGCCAGGAGTAAGGAGCTAGCGCAGTGGCAAGGAGCAAGTAGCAAGGAGTAAGTCTAAGAGGGAAGGATAGGATGAAGGTAGCGGGAGCTTCCAGCTCGCGTCTTTATCACAACATCTCCTTTTGTGAGACTCACCTTGGCGAGTCTGCATGGGGCCGAATTTGAACCACTCCAGAACGCAGCGGCATTCAAACCTGACTTGTAGGGTGCGAAGCAAATTTCAGGATACCACAGATCGTGAGCGAAGAACCTCATCCAATATCTGTGCCCATCTGTGGCATCGGTGGTTCTCACTTAGCGGATGGACCGCAGGAGCCAGAAGCCAGGAGCCAGGAGCCAGAAGTAAGGAGTTAGAAGCCAGCAGTAAGATTCGCCATCAGGCATTAGGCATCTGTGGTTCGATCTTTTTTTCGCGAGCTGGAAGCTTCCGCTACGATTCGTGATTGGCGACTAGTGCAGTGGAATCCCATCCACAATCACCCGTTGAATTACCCTTGAAACAGAACAAAACTTGAGGTTCTAGCAAATTTCGATAATTTTTTTCTTACTATGAGCGGCGCGGAACTACTTTCACTAAAACAAAAACTGAACCAACTCAATGAATCGGAACGCAGGGAAGTTTCCGCTTACCTCATTCGTTTGGGTCAGGAAGGGGAATCATGGAAGCTTGAAACCGCTCAACGCTTGGATCAAATGCAAAGCGATACTTCAATGCGCCAATCATCCGAGTCTCTGCGTTCGATCCTGAATGGAGAATAATCCCCACTTCACGGCTTCTTTCTCGAGGGAAGCGGTAGGATTCCTGTTTTCTCTAGGCAAACGAAATCAGAACCGGGTTTTGGACATTGCTGACCGAATCGCGGAATGGCCCGAAGGAATTTCAGATCTCGTGCTTACAGATGCCAAGGGACGGAGCGTTCACAGCGTGTTAGTGGATGAGTTTCTGTTTTCCTACTACGTTGACCATGCCATCAAAGAAATCCTCATCACCGAAGTTGTGCAGGTGTAGCAAACGACTTCCTTCCCGTCTACCTCAGGTGGATGGACCGCAGGAGCCAGGAGCAAGGAGTAAGGAGCTAGCGCAGTAGCAAGGAGTCAGTAGTAAGTAGCAAGTAGCCAGGAGCAAGTCTAAGAGGGAAGGACAGGATGAAGGTAGCGGGAGCTTCCAGCTCGCGAAAAAGAAATAAAACCCCCTTCAGAGCACAGCGAACTCGACCCTCCTCCTACACATCCCCTCACCTCCGTAGTCCCGACAAGTCGGGATAAGAATTCGGATCCACGTTGGAGTTCAAAAACAACACAACGCACCGAAGCCCCCACCACCTTCAGCTTGTTCTTCTCTCT
>JBEGIR010000018.1 GCA_040224245.1 Puniceicoccaceae bacterium
TTTGGGACCGCAGGTCCGCTTCCAGCTGCTCCCCACCCCGCCTCTCAGCGACGCAGTTGCTTTCAGCTGCTTCTCCAGTGCTCGTCTTGGAGCGATCAGGACTTTCACCTATTGATGTCATGTATGTGTAATCGCACTAGCCGGATTCGGGAGAATTCGGACCGTCGCTCTAGTTCAAGATTCCAAAATCATGAACCATTGAACCCTTTTTACATTTCCCTGAGCAAGGAACGCTCGCAGGCTTCGCTCAGGTATGCCTTGAGACAGATCCAAATTTACCGGAAATGAACCCACAAAAATAGGCAAAAATCTTTATCTTTCGCGTCTGACCCCCTCGAGTTTCCCCCTACCACGTCAAAGGGAGGGATTACGAGGAAGCGGAGCGAGGAAGTAATTCCACACACCTGCCGTGTTGTGAATTATTGTTTCTCGGTGATAATGGGATAATACTTTTCAATGGGATTGTAATCGCGATCTTTGTGCAAAATTCTTGCTCTGGTTTCGATGCTGATCGCTGCAATCAAACAATCGATGATGCTTCGGATTCGAATACCCCTTCGTTGCAATTCTTGAAAAATTTCCGCCGCAAGCAGAATGGATGATCGAGTTTGGTTGAGGAGGATGAAATGTGAAAAATAGCTTTCTAATTCTTTTCTATCATTTTCACTACGAATACCTTGAATGATTTCCAGCAGAATCAAGTCCACGTAAGCGATGGACTCTCTTTCATATATTTTTTCTTTCAATCTTTCTTTGGTCCAATGATCGTTTCCCTCGAAAAAATCGATCCAAACACTGGTATCGACTAGGATCATCTTTCAAATCTATTTTTCCGATTTTCATTCAAATCACCCTGCCAACGAAACCTACCTTCGAGTGAGAGAATGGATTTTTGATCTTCTTTTCTTACGAGTTCACGAAGAGCCAAATCTACGAGATCTTTTTTGGTTCTGAGTCCCGTGATCTTCAATCCCTTCGAAACAAGGGTGTCATCTAAAACGATGTTTGTCCTACTCATACACCAAAAATATCCAAATAGGTGTATTTATCAAATTCATTTTCAGAACGTGAAGAGTATTCGCGGAGCGATCACGAGTAGTCTCCAACCGTTTGGTTCGCTTCCAGTTCCTTTTTGATTGTTTTTGGATCTTTTCGAGAATCCGGGGTTCGGCATACATCCCGATCCATAATCGCTGATACGAATGATTGGTTCAGATACTGAACTCAGGATTTCTCAACACACCGTTCGGCAGATGCCGAACTCAAAACGCTCCGATCCATCGGAGCTGCAAAAACCCAGACGAGTCGGGGACATAAACCCTTTGGGATTTGTGTGTTTTGTGCCTTTTGTGGTTGAAGCTTTTCATCTGGATTGTGGCACTGTGCAGCGGAGCTGCAATGGCGAATGGGAAATGCCTGATGGAGAAGGCTGACGCACTGCTGAGGATGGAACATCGTTCAGCTGCGCTTCACTGGATGGACTGGCGGTGCCAGCCCAAGAGGATGCGCTGTGCGCAACAGGTTTTTTGTGAGTGGGTCTTGAACCTGTTACTGGGAAAGGTGGAACCGATGAGGTTTTCGAATGTCCAGGGGTCGAAATTTTTCCAAATTCCGCTACGGAACAAAAGAGATTGTTTTTGAACCTGCTACTCGGAGGGACGACGTGTATCCTGCTCCGGCGAAGCCGGATCAAGAGAGTCCGTAGGACGAACGGTGTTAGCTTGGGTGGTTATAGGTTATAGGCGATAGGTTATGGGACAAGTCTCTCGTCCTGATCAAAAGTTGACACCTTGTGGTTAGTAAATGTCTGGGTATGGTTCTTTCAATATCGGTCTTGCCTGGCAAGGCTGACGCACTGCAGTGAGTTGGAACATCGTTCAGCTGTGCTTCACTGGATGGACTGGCGGGGCCAGTCCAACAGGATGCGCTGCGCGCAACAGGTTTTTTGAGGGTGGTTCTGATCCTGTTGCTGGGGAAGGTGGAACTGTTGAGGTTTTCGAGTGTCCAGGGGTCGAAATTATTCCAAATTCCGCTACGGGGGGAATCGATGGCTTGGGAGGGGCATGGCGGGGTGGAACGGCGGCTCCCGGCGAGCGGGAGCCCTACGCAAGAGAGGGGAATCGCCATGAGAGAAGATGCTACAAGAACGGGGTTGGGCGATGGGTCTCGACTCAATTCTATCTGTGTTTTCTACGAAATCTGAGGTTTAGAAAGAAAGAATGTGAACCACCGATTGCACAGATTTCTCAGATGATGAGGGGTGCAGCGGAGCTGCGATGGCGAAGGCTGACGCAATGCGGGACCGTCCTCGCTGACTCACTCGTACAGGTGGCAGCTGACCTGGTGCTTGGGTTGAGCGGGGTCGATCACCTTGAGCACGGGTTCGATCTGACTGCATTCGGGCTTGGCGACCGGGCAGCGTGGATGAAAAGGGCAACCTTTCGGGGGATTGAGGTGGGAGGGGATGTCACCCTTGACGGGCTTGCTCTGCTTGACGTAGGTGGGATCGGGCTGAGGGATCGCACTGAGCAGCGACTGGGTGTAAGGATGCTTCGGATGGGCGTAGAGCTGCTCTGCGGGGGCGCGTTCCACCAGTTTCCCAAAATACATGACGCCCACTTCATGGGAAATGTGCTGCACCACCGCAAGGTCGTGCGAGATGAAAAGGAACGAGATGCCAAACTCCTTTTGCAGATCCGAGATCAGGTTGAGGATCTGGCTCTGTACGGAGACATCGAGTGCGGAAACGGGTTCGTCCGCCACAATGAATTTCGGATTGAGCGCCAGGGCACGCGCGATGCCAACGCGCTGGCGCTGACCACCAGAGAACTCGTGTGGGTATCGGTCGGCAACGGTTTTGCGCAGACCGCACACCTCAAGCAGGCGAAAGACCTCATCATTGCGAAAGGCAGGATCACCCACGCGGTGGGTATCGAGCGGTTCCCTCACGATCTCCCGCACGGTCATGCGTGGATTGAGCGAGCCGTAGGGATCCTGAAAAATGATCTGCATCATCGAACGCGCCTGGATCAGCGCCTTGCGGTCGAGCGACAGGATGTCCTTGCCATCAATGATCACGCTACCATCAGTCACGGGCTGCAGGCGGAGAATGGAGCGTCCCAGTGTGGACTTCCCACAACCGGATTCACCGACCAGCCCAAAGGTTTGATGGCTCTCGATCTCAAAACTCACATCATTGACCGCCTTCAAATGCCCCACGACCCGATTGGCCAGTCCGCCGCGAATGGGATAGTAGGTCTTGAGATGTTTTACCTGAACAAGTGGATTTTCCATGGTATCGCGTCGCTTATCAGTTGGGGAAATAACAGGCCACCTGACGGTTTTCACCTGCAGACTCCAGCGGGGGTTCCTGTTCCCTGCATTTGGGCTGCACCTTTGGGCAGCGATCCGCAAAACGGCAGCCCTTGGGCAGGCTCGCCAAATCGGGCACCATGCCCTGAATCGTTGGCAATTTTTCAACCTTGCTTTCCCTTACCCGCGGGATCGAGTCGAGCAAGCCGCGCGTATAGGGATGGCGCGGAGCCGCAAAGAGTGCTTTTGTATCTGCAATTTCAATAATTTTTCCACAGTACATGACCACCACACGCTTGCAGGCCTCTGCAATGACACCGAGATCGTGCGTGATAAGGATCAAGCCCATGCCCAGCTGCTTCTGCAAGCGCTCGATCTCGTCCATGACCTGCGCCTGCACGGTCACATCGAGCGCGGTAGTCGGTTCGTCTGCGATCAACAGTCGCGGGTTGCACGAGAGCGCCATGGCAATCATCACGCGCTGGCGCATGCCGCCGGAAAGCTCATGCGGGTATTGGTTGAGGCGCTTCTCGGGGGACTCGATATCAACCGTGCGCAGCATCTTGAGCGCAATCTCCAGAGCCTCTTTTTTAGAGACGTTCTGGTGCACTCGGATCACCTCCGTCATCTGGTTTCCGATACTGTAGACCGGATTGAGCGCGGTCATGGGTTCCTGAAAAATCATCGATGCCTTATTGCCCCGCACCTTGCGCATGGCATCGTCGCTGAGCTGGGTGACTTCCACACCCTCAAGTTCGATGCTGCCGGATACGATGCGGCCCGGTGGGTTCGGAATCAGGCGCAGGATCGAAAGCGCGGTAACCGACTTGCCACAGCCCGACTCCCCCACAATGCCAAGGGGTTCACCGGCATGCACATCAAAACTGATGCCATCGAGCGCGCGAATAATGCCTTTTTCCGTGCGAAACTCCACGACCAAGTCGCGAATGCGCAAAACGGGTGATTCCGGTTTCATCGGTTGGGTTCCTGCGTTCGGGTTCATGAACTGGTGACTTTCTTCGGATCGAGCGCATCCTGCAGCGCATCCGCAAACATGTTAAAGGCGATCACCAGGATGAACAGAAAACCTGATGCAGCGGCGAAGTTCCCAAAATGTCCCCGCAGCACATCGTTCGTGGATTCGGAGAGCATCGTGCCCCAGCTGACACCATCCTTCACGCCAAGCCCCAGAAAGGTGAGGATCACTTCACTCTTGATCGCTCCCACAAACGCGATTGTGGACTGAACCAGCAGGATGTGAAAGGTGTTGGGCACGATATGGCGCAGGATGATCGTAAACGGCCCCACCCCAATCGCACGGGCGGCCTGAACGTATTCGAGCCCGCGAATTTTGATCACCTCCCCACGGACGATGCGACAGGTGCTCGACCAGAATGTGGCAATCATGGCCACATGCATCGCATAGGGTTGATCCTTGAGCGCAAATCCGACAGCCGCCACAAAGAGGTAGAACGGAATGGCATCCACACAGCCATAGATCCACATGATGATCTCATCGAGAATCGTGCCATTAAAAAAGCCTGCAATCGCTCCGAGCAACCCGCCAATCGCGGTGGCGCTGATCGCCACGATCAGGCCTACCTCAAAGGCAGTCTTGGTACCTGCAATCGCACGCGAAAAGATGTCCTGACCGTTGATGTTGGTGCCAAACCAGTGCTGTGACGAGATGCCACCAAAGCCCTCTTCTCCGAGTGCACTCCAGTTCTGGCCCAGCACGCCCATCCATACGCCCACTGCAACCAGCGCATAGATGCCGACAACGGCCATTGCAATGACCCCCAATCGGTCGCGCATCAGTTTTCGAAGGCTCTTGCTCCAAAGGGATTCTTTTCCGGTCCGGTCGTCAGATTTCATGATTCGGGTGCGTCAATGGGTGGTAGCGGCAGAAATTCGAAACGTGTTTCCTATTTTGCATAGGAGATGCGCGGGTCGATCAGTTTGTAAACGATATCCGTCAAAATGAGGGCGAGCACATAGAGCACGGCGGTGCAAGTCACCACCGCCTTTACGATCGGAAGATCGCCGTTGGTGATCGCGTCATAAGTGATCAGGCCGATGCCTGGAATATTGAAGAACTTTTCGAGCACCAGGTTGCCTGCAATGATCACAAATGGCAGGGTGATGATGATGCGGGTGGAAATCGGAATCAGCGCATTCTTGAGCACATGTTTGATCATGATCTTCCACTCCGACACGCCGTAGGCACGCGCGGTGCGCACATAGTCACGGTTGAGTTCCTCCACGATCACCGCCCGGAAAAAGCGCGTATTGTAGCCCAGTGCCACAAACACACTTGCGAGTGTCGGCACCGTCACGTAGGTCCAGTAGTAATACCAGTAGTAGTAGATGATCTCAAAAAACGTGGCGTCCGGGTAGTCAGGCGGAGGTTCGACCCAACCCTGCACCGGGAACCAGTTCAATCCAAAGCTCGTGGAAAAAATAACCTGAAACGCGATCACCACCATCAGGTAGCTGATGCTCATGCCAAAAACAGCAAAAACCATAATCGACTTGTCCCAGAGTTTGCCACGGTGATAGGCCGCGAGCAGTGCCAGCGTAACGCCCAGCAGATTTGACAGGATAAAGGAAGGTATCGCCACTGCGACCGACACGGGGACGCTTTTCGCCAAGATGGAAGACACGCGCTCGCCTGACGATAGGGATGACCCAAAATCAAGGGTCACAATCTCCTTCAGAAACATGCCGTAGCGAACCAGAAACGGTTGATCGTAACCCAGCTGTGCGTGAATTTCCTCGATCTGCTCCGGGGTCGGGTTCTTACCCAGAATCGTGTAAGTGAGGTCCGGACCAAAATACACCATCAGCACAAAGCTGATGAGGGTCACCCCAAAGAGCAGCGGGATCGAATAGACGGATTTGCGAATCGCGTATTGAAGGGTTTCCATGGATCAGTCTCAGACGGGATTAGTTGGCGGATTCAAGCTCCGATTCGGGAAACACGTAGGCGTAGTGCAGCAGACTGCCGTGTGGGTTGCGGGAGGGGTAAAACACCACATTGCGATGCCAAATGACAGGATTGTTACGCATCAGCCCTGAAATCGTCGGCACATCCTCAAGGATCATTTGGTTCATCTGTCGGTACAAGGCGGTGCGTTCGGGTCCGGGCAACAGGGTCTTGGTTTTGCGGAACAACTCGTTGTACTCCGGGTTGTCGTAGTTCGCGGAGTTGGATCCAGGACTCTTGTTGGGTCCGTAGAAAAGTTGCAGTGTGTTTTCACTATCGGGATAGTCGAGTCCCCAGCCCATGCCGATCGTCATCAACTCCTTGCGTTTGAGTGCACGGTTGTAGTCTCCGAACGAGGCATAAGGACTGTAGGTAATCTTCTCACGGGGGTAGCCCATTTTTTCCATCCATCCGCGAAACTGCTCGTAGAACTGCGAATTGATAACGCTGGCAACACCGGAATATTCCAGTACGGGCAGATTTTCAGCCGTCCAGCCTCCTTCCGCAAGCAGGGCCTTGGCTTTGTCATAATCGGCTTTGATGTAGTGATCGGGCAGATCCGGATCGTGTGCATCGAGTCCGGGCGGAATGACTCCGGGAAAGATTTCGCCGACGTCGTTATAGAAGCGACGATTGCGCTGATCCCAGTCGTAAGCGGCGCGGATCGCCTGGCGCAGCAAGTGGTTGCGGCGGTTTTGCTCAGGATCGGGGTGGTTGCCGATGCGCGGATCCTCCATGTTGAAACTGAAGTAGACAAATCCAAAATCAGGCATGTTCATGCCAGTGAACTTTTTCGCATACTCGGGACGGAGCTTGAGTGGCTTGAGTTCCTCGGCGACCATGTGCGTGAGTTCCACTGGAATCGAGCCGAACTGAATCTCGGTCCCCTTATTCAAAGAGTTCCAGCGCGTCATGGTTTCCTTCATGAAATACACCTCAACGTTTTCGGAAATTGGAATGCGCTTGCCCTGCAGCTTTTCGAGGTTGGCCCAGGCCTGGGTTTCCGGATCATAGCCCTCGTACTCCAGATCAAAAAATTCCTCACGAAAATTCGAGTTGCGGCGAAGCACCGCTTTTTTCGTGTTGAACGAAACCAGCTGATACGGACCACTGCCAACGGGATTGATGCCAAACTCCTTTCCATAGTGCTCAACAGCCTCCCTGGGAACAAAGGAAGAGTAACCCATGGCGAGTGTATAGGTCAGCTGCGGGTAGGGTTGATTGAGCGTGATCTGAATCGTATAGGGATCCAGCGCGCGCAGGCCCTCAATGTCCTGGGAGTAATCCGAGCCTGCATCCTTCCACTCATCCAGCCCCTTGATTTTCCCCTGCCACAACCATTCTCCCTGCGGCAGATTTGCCGGATCAAACATGCGTTTCATCGCGTAGATGAAGTCCTGCACAACCACCTCACGCCCCTTTCCACCGGGAAAACAGGCATTGTCACTGTAACGCACGCCTTGCTTGATGCGGATCGTATACACCAGCCCATCTTCACTGACCTCGGGCATCGCGGCAGCGAGCCTGGGTTTCAATTCGTAGGGTCGCGCGAGGTATTTGTATTCGTAGAGTTGATCAAAAATCGACGTCACCATCAGGTTGCCATACTGGGTGGCAGCCTGCACCGGATCCATACTGACGGGAGCACCATTGTCCGAGAATCGAAAAACCGAAAGATCCTGTGCCCGATCACTGAATGGTTTTTGACAACCCGCCACCAGGAGCAGAAAACCCACTCCCACCAGAACTCCCAAGACCTTCTTCAAACTCTTCATCATACGGTTCTCAACAAACATCTCGATGGCATGCAACCTCATCCGTATCCGGTAGCAATTTCGATGACAGTTTTAAAAAAGTACGAAAAAGCCACGTTTGCGAAGCAAAATCGACTTCGTACGTCTGGGGCATGCTGCGATGGACAGAACACTTCAACCGTCAAAACCCGGGTTCTGTGCCCTGTCCGACCCTATCATACTCAAATTTCGGAATAAACAAGTTTTCCCCGGTGAATTGTCACCTTGTTGCGTCCTTTGAGCGTTCTGCCGAGGAATGGAGAATTCTTGGACTTACTGGCAAATCCATGCCTGTCCACCACCCACGTTTCCTGGGGGTCAAAAACCAGACAATCGGCCACATTTCCGGCGGTCATTGCCTTGCTCGCAAATCCGAGTATGCGGTCGGGTGCTGCGGACATGAGCTCCATGATGCGCATCAGTGAAAATCCCTCCTTGTGATGCAGCTCCGTCAGCGTAACCGCAAGTGAAGTTTCCAAACCAATCACTCCAAACGGAGCATAGTCAAACTCCACATCCTTGTCGTCGTCAGCATGCGGGGCATGATCGCAGGCGATGCAATCAATCACACCCTGTTTGAGTGCCTGCAGGATGCGCTGGCGGTTCTCTTCACTGCGCAAGGGCGGATTCATCTTGTAGCAGGTTTCATAGTTCTGCAGCACCGCATCCGTGAGGGTAAAATGGTGGGGCGTCACTTCACAGGTAATCGGAACTCCCCTGCTGCGAACCCGCTCGATGATGTCGATCGCGGAACCTGAAGAGATGTTTTGCAAGTGAACAGGTGCGCCCGTCTTTTCCGACAGGATGGCATCCCGAGCGACCATCAGATCCTCCGCCTCGTGAGGCCACCCACGCAATCCCAGCTTGAACGACCAGTCCCCTTCGTTCATGACCGCATTTTCAGTCAGCGAGTAGTCCTGACAATGGGTGAGGATGCACATGTCGATCATGCGGGCGTACTCCATCGCCCGACACATCACTTCATTGTTCTGCACACACTTTCCCCCATCGGAAATGGCAACTGCCCCCGCCCGCTTAAGCGATCCCATCGGTGCCAGACTCTGCCCCTCTGAACCCATGGTAATGCAGCCAGTTGGGAACACTTCAATACACGCTCCTCGCTCAATCGCATCGTGGATCAGTCGAAGATTTCCCGGATTGTCGCAGGGAGGTTTGGTATTGGGCATGCACACCAAACGGGTGAACCCACCCTTGGCCCCCGCCTGGGAACCGGTTTCAATGGTTTCCTTGTGTGTCTCGCCCGGTTCCCGAAGATGCGACTGCAGTTCGGTCAGTCCCGGGGCCACCACCATGCCAGTGGCATCGATCTTGTGCGCATGGGAGAAAAACCCTTCCTCCGGAGACTCCACATACACCCCGTTTTCAATGAACACATCACGCTGCGCTTCCTTACCAGTGTAGGGGTCGACCACCGTGCCGGCGTGAATCCAGATTGCGCTTGGAGTTGGGTAGGTATCCATGATCAAGATGCAGCAGAGAAAATCAATGAGGGAGCGGTTCGGGCATGCCTCCGTGTTCGCGCTCAGCGGCGGCCATGCACAGGTAGATCACCGCCATGCGAACCGCGATGCCATTGGTCACTTGTTCCAAAATCACCGACCGCCCCGAGTCAGCGAGATCCGAATCAATTTCCACGCCGCGGTTGATGGGTCCGGGGTGCATGATCAACGCCTCCGGCTTGAGCCAGTTCATCCGGTTCTTGTTCAGTCCGAACAGTGCGGTGTATTCTCCCAAGCTCGGAAAATGCGTCGATGTCTGTCGCTCGTGCTGGATGCGCAGCAGCATCACAACATCGGCATCAGTCACAGATGTCCGAAGGTCGTGACAGACCTCCACGCCCAGGCTGCGAAATCGCTCGGGAACCAGCGTCGATGGCCCCGCCAGGGTCACTTTGGCACCCAACTTGTTCAACGCCCAGATATTGGAACGCGCCACCCTGCTGAACAGGATGTCCCCCAGAATGGTAACACGCTTGTCCTTCAAATCTCCCAAATGCTCAATCATGGTGAATACATCGAGCAATGCCTGCGTGGGATGTTCATGGGCTCCATCTCCCGCGTTCAGGATGGGGATATCCACGACATTGGAAAGATACTGGTGCGCTCCAGCGGCCGAATGACGCATGATGATCATGTCCGCAGAAAGTGCTTCAATGTTGAGCGCCGTATCTTTGAGCGTCTCCCCCTTCACCCGGCTGCTCGTGGAACCCTGGACCGTGACCACATCCGCGCTCAAACGCTTCGCCGCAACTTCAAATGCTACGCGGGTGCGCGTGCTGGGTTCGAGAAAGAGATTGACGATGGTTTTTCCACGCAGCGCAGGCACCTTCTTCCGACTGCGCGAAATCGTCTCCTTGAATGAGCGCGCCGTCGACAAAATGATATCCATCTCATCCCTCGACAGATCTTCAAGTCCGAGCAGGTGTTTTCGTGTCCAATTTCCTACCGCATCCATGCCTTGCATCCCTTCACGTATTCAAAACCCCGACCTCATTGCCCTGCTGGGTCGACTGAACCCATATCCGGTTGCCATGGGCGTCATCCGGATCGATCACGACATGCAATTTGCGCGTTTCATCCATATCGAAGCTGATGGCCGCATAGTCTGGCTGGATGGGCACCACGCGATGGCCCCGATCCACCAAGGTGAGCAGTCGCACCCGTTTGGGACGGCCATGTTCAAACAATTCATCCAGTGCTGCCCGAATGGTCCGCCCAGAGTGGATCACATCATCAACCAGGATCACCGAGCGATGGTGTACTTCGTCAGGCAGGCGCGTGGGTTCCTTCGGTCGGGTAATCGGTCGGCTTCCAATATCATCGCGGTGAAAGCTCACATTCAACTCACCCATGGGGAGTTGCAATCCCGTTGCCGTTGCAAAGCGTCGCTGCAATTCCCCAGCCAGGGCAATGCCACCGTTGGCAATGCCAATGAGCAGCCACGATTCTCCATCGGTCACCATGCCTTGCATGTAGTCAACCAGAGAATCGATAGCACGATTTACGTCTTCCGGGACACGAATGATCTCCATTTTTGAGTCGTTGAGGTGGTTCCAAAATCACCATTTCGGCGGCTTTCGCTTAGCGGTTGACCATCCTCCATAAAGTGCCAACATGCAACACAATTCTAACCGACCGACACCGTGCTTCCCGTCCAAATTCATGATGTTACCAAGCGATTTGGTGAAACGCTTGCACTCAAAAACGTGTGCCTCAAGATCGAGGCAGGCGAACTCTTTTTCCTGCTCGGACCGAGTGGCTGCGGCAAAACCACGCTATTGCGAAGCATCGCAGGGTTTTACATTCCCGAAGCGGGATCGATTCACTTTGGATCGAGCAACGTTACCCAGCTCCCTCCCCACAAACGGGAGACGGGCATGATGTTTCAGAGCTATGCGCTTTGGCCACACATGACGATTTTTCAGAATGTCGCCTTTGGTCTGGAACAGCGCAACGTATCCAAGGCAGAAATCCAAACCCGCGTGAAGGATGCCCTCGCCATGGTCCAGATGGAAGATTATGCGGAACGCAAGCCCAACCAACTCTCAGGCGGACAACAACAGCGCGTAGCGCTCGCCCGTGCACTCGTGGTGCGTCCCAAGTGTCTGCTGCTCGATGAACCACTCTCCAACCTCGATGCCAAACTGCGCAACGAGATGCGCACAGAGATACGCGATATCTGCAAACGCCACCAGCTCACCACCGTTTATGTGACCCACGACCAGAAGGAAGCTCTCTCCATCGCCGACCGCATGGCCGTGATGGACAAGGGTGAAATCATCCAGATTGGTGCTCCGCTCGAGGTTTACAAACGCCCACAAAACGCCTTTGTCTCCACCTTCATCGGCGAATCAAACATCCTGGAGGGCACGGTGCTGCGAACCGCTGTGGGTGAGGCCATCGTGGAATGCAGCCTCGGTACACTCTGCGGGGCACTGGCAGATCCGAACCGTCCCCCCGCACCAGGGGCTCGCGTTTTTCTGTCCATTCGCCCCGAAACCATCCACCTCGAAAATGAGTCCTGCGAAGAAAACGGGTTTCGCGGTGAAGTGAAGGAAGCGGTTTATTACGGAGAAGTTGCCCACTACGTCATGGAATGTGCAGGAGTGCGCATCAAAATCTCCGAACTCAACCCCCGCTTTGCCCGACTGAGCAAGGGGTCCCATTTTGCCTGGGCCGATTCCGAAGACATTGTGGTGCTCAACGACTGAGATTATCCAACCCGCACCAAGGTTCCATGAAAAACCTTCCCATTCTGCTTGCCATCACCATCGTGATCGCTCTGCCCTTTCTGTTGCGTAAGCAAAACCAGACGGTCGTTCGCTCAGATGACACGCTCATCGTGATCACACCTCACGACGAGGGCATTCGCCACGAATTTGAGGTCGCCTTTGCCGCGCATTACCTCGAAACAACCGGGCGAACAATCGACATCGACTGGCGGGTGATCGGGGGCACGAGCGAAATCATTCGCTACATCCAGTCCACCTACACCAACAATTTCCGAAACTACTGGGAAAACGAACTTGGAAAACCATGGAATGCCGAGGTTCAGAACAGCTTCATGAACCGCCGGATCACGCTGGATGACAGCCCTCAGGATGACACTCCTGCAGAAGCTGCCAAGCGGGCGTTTCTGAATTCCAATGTGACCTGTGGCATCGACATCCTCTTCGGAGGAGGAAGTTATGATTTCATTCAGCAAGCCGCTGCGGGAACCCTGGTTCCATTTGCATCTCCCGAAGCACTGGCAACCATGCTGCCTAAATCCTCCGTTCCTCTCCGCTTTGCAGGAGAACCGTTCTACGACAAACAGGCACTCTGGGCAGGCGCCGTGCTCTCCCAGTTTGGCATTATCTACAATCTGCATTCGTTGCAGCGCCTGGATATCCCAACCATTCCTTCAAGCTGGGAAGATCTTACGGACCCACGATACCTCGGCGAACTCGCCATCTCCGATCCCATTCAAAGCGGTTCCTCAACCAAGGCGTTCGAGATGATCGTGCAGGAACAAATGCTCCGTCGCGTGCAACAGGCTGGCGCGGAACTGAGCGAGCAGGAAACACTGCGGGAGGTGAAGGCAGGCTGGGATCAGTCCATGCAGGTGATTCAGCGCATCTGTGCCAATGCACGCTACTTCACCGACTCATCCAAAAAACCTTCGATCGACGTCTCAGCTGGTGAGTGTGCAGCTGGCATGAGCATTGATTTCTATGGGCGATTTCAGGCAGAGACCCTTCAAAACCGAACCGGCTCGGACCGCTTCTCCTACATCACTCCCGTGGGCGGCTCCACGGTTTCGGTCGATCCCATCGCCTTGCTGAGGGGCGCCCCTCATGCTGAAATGGCAACTCTGTTCATTCAGTTCGTTCTGTCCGAACAGGGTCAGAAGCTATGGAACTGGAAACCGGGAACTCCTGATGGACCTGAAACCTATGCGCTTCGACGCAGTCCCATGCTGCGACAGCTCTACGATGCGAAGTATGCAGACGTGCGATCCGATCCCCATATCAACCCCTACTCCGAAGCAGGTTCCTTTGTGTATCACCCGGAGTGGACAGGTCGCCTCTTCAGCCCCTTGCGCTTCATCATCAAGACCGCCTTCATCGATCCTCATCAGGAACTATCCGAGGCATGGGCCGCCATCCAAAGCGCGCGCCAACAGGGCCGTCTAGATGATGCCAACCGCGCACTCGCCGTGTTTTCCGAGTTGGACAAGATTCACTACGAGCAGGCAGCCACACACATTGGATCTATTTTGAACAAGCGAACCAAAATTGAAGAGGTGCAACTCGCGCGCACATTAACCCTGCATTTCCGGGACCAGTATCAGCGCGCCACTCAAATCGCCAATGGTCAGTAAGGCCATCCCGGGCAAGGCCAGGGAAGCATAAGGAACAGCCATATCCTCCATACACTGATTGCAAAGACGCTACTTCTGACAAACTGTCACTGAACCAGCCTTGTTTCTTGCCGAATATCAGGGAGACATTCATTGAATCAATTCCACGATGGCATTCATCACTCCATTTCGTATGATGCTCAGCATCTGGATTCTTCTGGTCACAGGAGGATTTGCCATGGTGCTTCGCTACCAGATGAACCCGGGTGCCATGGGCATTCCGGATTCTGAAGTCTCGCAGGCAATCAACGGACCTACACAGGATTCAAACTCATGGAAGCTGCAGGTATTCCTTCATCCCGAGTGCACTTGCTCGAGAGCCTCCCTGGAAGAACTCACCCGCCTCGAGCGCGATCTCGGTGCTCACATGGAGGTTGCCATCTACATCAGTACACGGTTGCCTCGCGAGCAGACCCTGCAATCTACACTCTACCAGAAGGCAATGCGCAATGCGAACTGGACCGTCAAACTGGACCTCGAAGCCCAAATTGCATCTGCAATGGAAGCATACACTTCAGGAGCGTGTTTTTTATACGATCCAAACGGTCAACTTGCGTTTGCTGGCGGCGTGACCGCTTCTCGCGGACATGAGGGTCCCTCAGCCGGGCAGGTAGCGATCCGCAATGCCATTCTATCATCGAGCACGCCTTCAACTCTGGCCCAAACACCCGTGTACGGATGCGAAATCCTCGATGCAAATGCATCAATCTGAATACTGATTTCCCCTTTTCTTCTTTCCACCATGAACTACGAACGCACTTTCCAGATTTTCAACCACATCCAGATCGAAACTGCCAAGCGAGTCAGTCGCGTTATGGGCTACCTCTTGCTGTTCCAATGGGTTGTTCTTATTCTGGTGGCACTGGCATACACGCCACTGACCTGGGTAGGCAGTGCATCCAAACCCCACATGCACGTATATCTGTCCATTCTGCTCGGTGGACTGGTCACACTTTTTCCGACCTATCTGGCATTCTTTCATGCCGAGCGATATGCGACCCGACTTGTAGTTGCCGCTGGTCAGTTGCTGGTCTCGTCGCTACTCATTCATTTGGTAGGAGGTCGTATCGAGGGTCACTTTCACATCTTTGCATCGCTGGCGATTCTTTCGATGTACTTGGACTGGCGGGTAATCCTCGTCGCAACACTCGTCACAGGAGCCGATCACCTCTTACGCGGATTCTTTTATCCCATGTCAATGTATGGAGTCATGGATGCCAGCATACTGCGCACCCTGGAACACGTTGCTTACGTGGTCTTTGAAGATGCAGTGCTGATCATCATGATTGCCATGAATCGCAAACAGGCACTGCACAATGCTGCATTTCAGTCCAACGTGGAACTCGAAAAACAACGCCTGAGTGACAGCATGCAGGAGGTTGGTGAAAAGACACGCTTCCTCGCCACTGCCATTAACGATCTTCGTGTCTTCTCAAAAGACACCGCAGATAACGCATCTCATATGGAACTCGCGAGTTCGGATGTTTCGAAAAATGCAGAGACGCTTTCCGGAGAAATGCTCAACGCAACGAGCGGACTCCATGCTATCAATGACAACACTGCAATGATCGCCTCATCCGTTGAAGAAATCAGTGCGTCCATACGCGAAGTTGCACGCAGCTGTTCAGATGCGTCCGAAGTGGCATCCAACGCCAACCAACACAGTCAGGAGAGTCTGACCATCATTCGAGAGCAGAATCAGAACATCAAGGGCATTTCCGCAATGGCCGATCTCATCACCCAGATCTCGACTCAAACCAATCTGCTCGCCCTCAATGCCACCATTGAAGCCGCAAGTGCAGGTGAAGCCGGCAAGGGATTTGCCGTGGTCGCAGGTGAAGTTAAGGAACTCGCTCTCAAAAGTTCGCAGGCAGCCCAGAAGATCAATGAACAAATCGAGCGCATCGTCGCCGACGCAGATCGATCCTTTGCAAGCATGGAATCCATCGGCAGTTCACTCGAGCAGGTGAATCAGTATACGCATAATATCGCAGCAGCCATCGAAGAACAGTCCAGCACGATTGATGAAGTGAGCAGTCAGATCACCCGGCTTGCACAAGAGTCAGACTCGGTCTCCCAGCTGGTCAAGCAGTCCGTAGATGAATTCACGGAGATGAAGAATGCGGTCATTGAACTCCAAGAGCGCGTGAGCATCACCTCCGAACGAAACAAGGATGCCAGTGCCAATGTGGATTTGCTCTCAGGAGTATCGACCGAACTGGACGGTATCGTCGGACGATTCAAGATCTGAGCGAAGTACGCAACAAGGCGATACCTCGTTTCCGAAGTATCGCCTTGTATTTAAATCTGATGCCAGGAAGGCGTTATCAATGGTTCTCCACCAAACGCTTTTCCTTCACCTTGTTGGCACGCTTACCGACACGATCACGCAGGTAGAACATGCGAGCCTTCATCACCACGCTCTCACGGTCGACTTCGACTTTTTCGATGTTCGGGGAGTGCACGGGAAAAACTTTTTCAACACCCACGCCGGATGCAATGCGACGAACGGTGAAGGATTCGTGAATCCCCGAACCCTTGCGGTTGATGACGATGCCATGAAATACCTGAATGCGCTCCTTGTCCCCTTCACGAACGCGGGTGTGTACGCGAACACCGTCGCCTACTTTGAAGGTCTCTCTGCCCTCGACCAACTGGTCTTGGGTAATCTCGTTGATGATTTGGTTCATTATCGTTACGTTTGTTAAATGGATGGAATTCTGGAAGGTTAAGGCTTGGGGGCGAAAAGATCGGGTCTGCGCTCCCGGGTTTTGTTCTGCTGTTGCTGCTGCCGCCATTTCTCAATTTCCGCGTGGTGTCCGTTCATCAGCACTTCCGGGACCTTCAATCCACGAAATTCGGCGGGGCGGGTGTATTGTGGATAGCTCAGCTGCTGGTCTGTGAACGAATCCTGAACGGATGTCGGCTCACCCAACACCCCCGGAATAAAGCGGGCCATGCAATCGATCAGCACTGCAGCTGGAAGGGTGCCATTGGTCAGCACATAGTCACCGATACTGATTTCCTGGTCGATCCAATGGTCGCGGATGCGTTGGTCAATTCCTTCATAGTGACCACTGAGCAGAATGAGATGCGTGTATCCGGTTGCGAGCGTTTCCGCAAGCTCACGGGTAAGGGTCTGCCCATCCGGTGCAAGGTATATGACTTGCGAGGTTTCTGTGCGAAGCGTTTCGATCGCAGCGACGATGGGTTCAGGCTTCATCACCATGCCGGCACCTCCTCCAAACGGACGATCATCGGTCACCTTGTGCTTGTCGGTGGCCCAGTCGCGAATGTTGTGCACCCGAATATCGAGCAAGCCGTTTTGGCGTGCGCGTCCCAGCATGCTGCACGAAAAGTAACCTTCCACCATTTCGGGGAACAAGGTCAACAAATCGATCACCAGCGGGGCGCCCATGATGCGAGTCAGCAAAACAAATTGGGAAAGAACAAAAACGAGCCAAGCTCCGGATAGAGCCAAATCCTGAAAATCAGGACTCAGCGGCAACTTCAGCAGCTGCAGATCGGCGGGCTTTGCGGATCAGATCGTTCGCAGTGTCAGTCGGACGAGCGCCCACGCTCAGCCAGTAGTCCACGCGATCCAGCTTGAGATTGCGTTCCTTATCCTGCCCCCGTGCCTGCGGTGCATAGGTTCCGAGAATCTCGACAAAACGACCATCACGAGTCGCGGTGGATTCGGCCACTACCATGCGGTAAACCGGGGCATGCCGTGAACCTTTTCTTTGAAGTCTGATTTTTAAAGCCATGGAATTGATAAATTAGTCCCTGTTACAAATAAAAACAGCCTATTCAACCCACTCCTCCCCAGTTGTCAATGCAGGAATTTTTCAATATCACCCGGTTCATGTTACCACTGACACGAGCCGTTTCCCAATCCCCGCTAAGCACGCACGACATGGACGGGATTTCCCTGCAAAAAGTTCCTCAGATTCTCCGCAACCCTCTGCAGCAGCCGCTGGCGACTGGCGCAGGTCGCCCATGCAATGTGAGGTGTAATCGAACATTGGGTGAGTCCAAGCAGAGGTGAATCCGGCGAAATGGGTTCGCTTTGGGAAACATCGATCCCCGCCCCCGCAAGATGCCCGGTGCGCAGTGCTTCAGCGAGCGCCGCTTCATCCACCAGATCACCGCGTCCGGTATTGATCAGAACACTTCCCGCCTTCATCCACGCAAGGCGCTCCCGGTTCACCAGACAATGCGTATCCGGCGTCAGTGGGCAGTGCAGGGAAAGGAAATCACTTTGCTCAAACAGGGTTCTCATATCGACTTGCGACACGCCTTCCGGAAGCCCGTCTGCACGGGAGGGCTTGTGCATCAACACTCGCATGCCAAAGGCCTGCGCAAGGGTTGCAACCGCCTGCGCAATCTTTCCAAATCCAACCAGTCCCATCGTCTGCCCGTCGAGTTCCCGAAGCGGGTTGAGCCAATAACAGAAATCAGGCTGATCCGACCACTCCCCCCGGTGCACAGATTCGCTGTGCAGGGCAACCGAATGCGTAAAATGCAGAATGTGAGCGAACACCATCTGAGCAACCGAAGCTGTGCTGTAGCCCGGAACATTCGTCACAACAATGCCGCGTTCCTGAGCCGCTGCCACATCCACAACATTGGTGCCGGTAGCCATCACACCAATATAACGAAGTGTCGGGCAGGCATCCATGACATTGGAATCGATGACTACTTTGTTCGTCAATGCAATCGCACTCTGCCCCAACCGGCCCACCACTTCACCGGGTGCAGTTCGAGCATGTACCACACATGAACCCAGCTGCTCGAGCGGATGCCAGCTCAAATCCCCGGGATTGAGCGTGTGTCCATCAAGCACCACAATGGAGGGAACGTCTGTATCGATGCGTTGAGTCATGTTGTGAAAGCATGACAAATCCCAAGCCAACAATGCAAGCAAACCCACACCCAACACCAATGCAGACAGAGTCGTGAAAAACTCAGCGGTGACGTTTGCCCGACTTGCGAAAGGAGTCCCCTTTCCCGCGCTTTCCTTCTTTGGCGCGGCGTTTGCCCTGAGCTGCGGGCGGCCGCGAAGAACGCTTGCCTGAAGCGCGAAAGCCCTTTCCACGCCCGCGCTCGGAACCCTGTCGATTCTGGTGATCCCGAAAACTTTCCCCTCCTTTTTCGGAATCCTCTTCAATGGACTGGCTCTCACGGGATTCTTTCTCCTTGAGCAGGGTAAACAGTGCGCTTGCCACATCCGTCGGAGTATGCCCCTGCTCCAGCAAGCGGTCCACGAGCGATCCATAGCGCTCATAAGTTCCCGCTTCCAGGCGCGTCTTGAGCGTTTCAAAGAGCCGGTTTGCACGCAAACCTTCGATCTGCTCGACCGACGGGATGCGCTCGCGGCGGATGCGATGACGGGAGTAGCGCTCAATCGCCTCCAGGCGATGAATCTCTCGACCAAATACAAAACTCACGGCCCGCCCTGAACGCCCGGCTCGTCCCGTTCGTCCGATGCGATGCACATAGTCCTCCGGATCATGAGGCAGGTCATAATTGAAAACCACATCCACATTTTCGATGTCGAGGCCTCTTGCGGCCACATCGGTCGCCACCAGCAGTTCGATGGTTCCCTCGCGAAACAGCTTGATCACGCGCTCCCGAATGTTTTGCGGAATGTCGCCATGAATGCGATCTGCCGCATAGCCCCGCGCAATCAGCGCCTCGCAGCACTCATCCACCATCAGCTTGGTATTGCAAAACACCACGGCCAATCGCGTTTCCTCCGAGTCGAGCAGGCGCGTCAGGACTTCCACTTTGGAGCGACTGCGGACTTCATAATAGCACTGGTCAATAGTGGACACCGTCAGCTGCTTCTTCTGCACGCGCAGCTGTTTCGGCTGGTTGCCGAAGTTCTGAATCAGTTTTTCCACCTCACGACTCATCGTCGCCGAAAAAAACAGGCTCTGATGTGGCTGCGGCAAACCTCCAAGGATTTGGGTCATGTCATCCACAAATCCCATGTCGAGCATGCGGTCTGCTTCATCCAGCACCACAAAACGCACATGGTCCGTCTTGAATACGCGGCGATTCGTGAGGTCCATGAGGCGCCCCGGGGTACCCACAACAATGTGAGTTCCCGCGCGCAGCGCACGAACCTGGCGATCCATGGGCGCACCTCCATAAACCGGAACTGCGCGCAACCCGTTCAATTGACTGCCCAGTCGGTGAATTTCCTCGCACACCTGCACACAAAGTTCACGGGTCGGGCAGAGGATGAGGACCTGCGGCTCCCGCAAATCCAAGTTCACTTGCTGCAGGGCGGGCAACCCAAATGAAGCGGTCTTGCCCGAACCCGTCTCCGAAATCCCCAAGATATCCTCACCGGCAAGTGCGGTCGGGATCGTCATTGCCTGGATCGGTGATGGCGTTTCATAACCCAGCAGCTGGATCGCTTTGAGCAGGGGTTGGGACAGGCCCAGTTCTTGAAAGGTGGTTTCAGTCATTCCAATAAATTCTGCGGGCTGTCTCGAAAGCCCCATCATACAGCGGACCCGCAACTGTCGTCACCGCATTTCAAAACGCAAGCGGAAAACGAAAGGGCATGCGTAGGGCTTGTGTTCGCCGCAAACCGTTTCCGACCTAGAGCGACCGGATCACCTGCAAATCCGCGATCAGCTTTTTCAACTGCTCAGGCGTGATGGCCTGCTTCGGATCGTCTCCAATGCCCATGGAAGGACGAATATTGCATTCAATGTTCAGCCCATCGGCCCCGTATGCTACCGCAGCCTTGCAGCACGCCGGCACATGCACCGCTTTGCCCACGGCATGCGATGCGTCATACACCACCGGTGCCCAGGTCTTCTCCTTGAGCAGGGGGATGATGGATTCGTCCGGATAGTTGCGGTATCCGTCCAATCCCGGCAAAGTTCCCCGTGGGCACAGCAACACGTTCGCATTGCCTGCCGCCACCACATACTCTGCAGCAGCGATAAATTCATCGATGGGTGCCATGTGGCGGCCACGCTTGAGCAGCACTGCCGTTGGCAGATCCTGTGTGCGTTGTCCAATCTCCTTCAGCAGGGAGTAGTTGAGCGCGTTGCGTGTGCCGATCTGCAGCATCTCCACCTCTGCCTGCAAGGCAATTTCCAACTGTGCGCTGTCCATAACTTCAACGTTAAGGGGCAGCCCGGTGCGCGCACGTGCCTCCACCATCAGTTCCATGCATTTGCTGTGTCCCTGATACGAGTATGGAACTGTTCGCGGTTTCCAAACACCTCCGCGAAGCATGTGAGCGCCCGCTTCCTTCACCGCCTCCGCCGTTTCAAACAATGCGTTGGGGTTCTGCGGATCCACCGTGCACGGTCCTGCAATCACGAGCAAATCCTGCTTGAGCCGGCATCCGCCAATCTCCACCTGTTGTGAAGCCAACTCCGCGCGAAGGTCCATGAGCTTGAACGGGGATTCAATGCGATCCACCCGGTCCACATAGGGCAACCCAATCAACCGGTTGAACATGAGTTCATGCTGCTCGTCACCCAGAATCGCATAAACACAGCGATGAGCCCCCACAATCACCTGAATTCGGCAATCATAGGCTTCGACAATAGACTGGACTTCTGCCAGTTGAGCATCCGTCAACTTGGGTTCTTTGGAAATGATCATGCGGGTTTCTCCTGAAAAACTTCAGAGTTTCGCGCCACCAGCTACTGGTTGGCAAATGCAAAAGTGCAGCTTCTCCTTCCCTGTTCTCCTGAACCCATGCAAAGGAGCCTCGAACCTGGATCATTCCTGCTCAATCGCCAGCTGCAACATGCCCTGCATCCACCCGTTGCACTTCACTGCCCCGTTGATTTGCTGCAAGCGAAGCAGGGACAGCACTTGATCCAGAAATGCCGGCATGTCTCCAGCATGCCAAACCGTCCAACGGCTGAAACCATCCTGCCCCGATTGCGCAGCAAATAGCGGCAAAAAGGCGTCACAACACAGCGTGTGCAACCGACTCCCGCCGATGCGTCCCTTCAAGAGGGTTGACTCCAGTGCTTTCAAAATCTCGCGCACACCGAATTGTTTCCGGAAGCGCTGCACATTTCCGGGAACCTCATGCAGTTCCAAAACATCGCCGTCGACGCTCTCAAACTGCTGCAGGAGCGCGAGCAGCAACTCTGGCCAATTCGGGTATTCCGAAAGCAGTCCGTGATACGCACAGAGTCGACGAAAGGGTTGATTCGCCGGACGAATCCCCTGCAGTTTCCACTCGCCTCGGCGGGATTCGAAGACCTGCTCCGGTTCCCAGTCGGGTTGTCCCGCACGCAGGGGATGCTCCAAGGCGATCGCATGCATGGGTGCTCGATTGCGCCGGTAACCCAACACCTCAAGGCAGAGCTGATGTGCCGATTGCTGCCACCCGTATCGACGCAGTCGGACCTGTGCAAACTGGCATTTCAGCTCCCAGCGAATACGGGCTTTTTGCATCAGCTTTAGGTGTGCCTGCTCCGGTGTTGCACAATCCCGCATCAATCGCTCTACCCACGGCTCCTCACGGGGATCAACGGCCAGGGTCTGCCGAAGGGCATAGTGGGTCAGCATGCCCTCCAGATCACTCCGCAAAAACGGCAGCAAGGATAACAAGGCTACCTGTGGCGAAAGCGTCGCGGGCGCAGGACCATCAAACAGCGTCACATGCAACACGACGCGCTCATAGTTGGGGTCGCTGCCATGTGCGTGGCGATCCCAGTCCTGCGGATACAGGTGCAGTTCAACATCACCGATCACCCTGGAATCACCAATGCGCAGTGTGGCGTCCCGGAAGTCCGGCCCTTCCTGATGATTCCAAATGCCCGGACTCAGAATGGAAATCTTTCGACCATCCCTCAACCGCAACCGCTCACCATCAAAATCCTGCTTCTCCCATACTTCCTGGAGAAACCGTTCGGCAATGTGAAGGGAACCGTAGAACCCTTCGAGTTCGGCAACATGATCGGGAGATGAGGCAGTCATGGAGGTCAGGAGTTGGAGGAGGAAACCGTATCCTCATCCATCCCAACCATGACCTGCTCAAGGGTCAACCCTGTATGCTGCTTGATCCCGCGAATGATCATCCAAAGTGCCACAACCATCACGAGCGTGCTCGGAATCGCGATCACTACCAGACTCCAGCCCCACATCGAGCCAATCTGATCGTTGAAGGCCACCTTGTCCACCGAGGGATGAGTGGTCACCATGATGCGGGCCAATACAAAATTGAGAATGGAGCTGAGCAGAAACGATGCTGCAAGCAGCCACGTCGAGCGGTTGAGGGCCAGGTCAAACGCCTGCTTCGAGTGATGGTCCTGCAACCGCGACTCAATCAACTCCACCTTGAGGATCTTCGGATTGTAAAGCAGGGTCTTCACCAGCGGATAAGGGGTCCACATGGAAACCACCACCGCAATTCCAAGAACACCGGGAATCGCTGCTTCCTTGACCGCAACCCAGATCGGTGACAACTCAAACAAGCCGATGACGCCAGTGAGCAACACGCTCACAAAACCCAAAATCGAAAACAGGTTGATTTTTCGTGCAGCAATAAAATCCTTCAGCCCAAACCCGATGGGAAAAGCCAGTGCAATTAATAGGATGATTGCGGGATCCAACCCGAGCAAGCTGTCGCCTTTTTTGAGGATAAGGATCGGGATCAGAAAATTGAAGATCAGATCCATGAATGGAGAATCCTTCTTCACACGGGCAGGTGAATTTGCTGTCATATCCTCCGCATCAAAGGGATCCGGCGACAGACTTCAATCTTTCTTGCACGGATTGATTCGAAAAGGGAATTGTCTCCATGAGTTTCCCTCTCTTCAATACGGCTCAAGTGCATCGTCCGCCCGACTTCTCGACCACAGCCATGCAACTCCCGATCCGTTGTCTCATTACCGCAGGTCCCACCCGCGAGTTCATTGATCCCGTTCGCTTCATCAGCAACCCCTCGAGCGGGAAAATGGGCTATGCGCTGGCACAGGCTGCGGTAAGGCGGGGATGGTCTGTTGACCTGGTTTCCGGTCCGGTGGAACTGCCAGTTCCCGAGGGAGTTCGCCTGAAGCGGGTGGTCAGCGGTCAGGAAATGTATGAAGCCTGCAGTTCACTGTTTGACGACTGTGACGTGCTCATCATGTGCGCGGCAGTGATGGACATGCGTCCGGTCCGGACATTCACCCAGAAGCAGAAGAAGGATTCCATCGAATGGACCGTTGCGTTCGAACCGGTCGTGGACATCCTCAAAAGCCTCGCTGCCCGCAAGTCCCACCAGCTTCTGGTCGGTTTTGCAGCAGAAACGCAGGATCTTGAGTCCTACGCCCGGCGCAAACTTGAGGAAAAACAACTCGACTGGATCGTGGCAAACGACGTGAGCCAGAAGGGGTTGGGATTTGCCTCCGACCAAAATCGGGTTCAGCTGTTCTCAAGGCAGGGTGAATCCCTTACCCTGGGTCCCACCAGCAAACAATCCCTCGCCATCGACATCCTCGAAATCATGGATGCCAAGGGAACGTTTACCCACTGATTCTCACTCACTTCCACTCCTGTTTGACCATGCACCGTCGCACCAGCAGTTCCCTGAACCGAATCCTCGGTCGTCTGGACAATCTCGACAGCACCAATCTCACCATTCTCGTGCAGCGCCTGGCTCGCGAACGTGAACTGCTGGAAAAAGTCTTCAATTCCATCCATGACGGCATCCTCGTTCTCGACGGTGAGGGCACCATCCAATACGCCAACCGCCCCAGTCTGGAACTCATCGGACTGGACGAAAGCGACATTGGATTCACCGTGCTCACGGACAAGTGGCCCGACCTCAACCGCTGGATCGACTTTCACAGTCTGGACAACCCAAAAGATCCCGACTCGGCGGTGTCCCGGGAGATAGAGATGACCTACCCCCAGCGACGCGTGCTACGCCTCTTTCTGATGCCGATGTACCTCAGTACCATCAAGAGCGGAATCAGCTACCTCATCGTACTCACCGACATCACTGAGGAAAAAGACAGCACCGAAGAAACCATCGAAAGTGAAAAAATCGCCTCCATCATGCTGCTCGCAGCCGGGGTTGCCCACGAAATTGGAAACCCGCTCAATTCCCTGACCATCCACCTGCAACTCATCCAGCGCAGACTTGATCAGCTCGAATCCAATTCCCATACAAAAAAGATCGCAAAATCCATCGATGTCTGCACCGAAGAGGTGCACCGGCTCGATGGCATTCTCAATCATTTTCTCGGAGCCATCCGCAACACGCCGCCCGATTTTCAGGACGTGGATCTGCTCGTGCTCATCGAGGAAGTGGTGCGCTTGATGGAAGAGTCCCTCCAGACCAACAAGATCGACATCAACATCGAGATTGAAAGCCCCACTCCGATCATTCTGGCGGATGTAAACCAGATCAAGCAGGTCTTCTACAACATTCTCAAAAACGCGATGGAGGCGATGCCGCGTGGCGGTGTCATCAAGATCAAACCCCGGGCCGACGATGAGTTTGTCTACATCATGATCGCCGACACGGGCATGGGCATTGATCAGGAGGATTTGTCAAAAATCTTCCACCCCTACTTTTCCACCAAAGACAGCGGCCACGGCCTGGGCATGATGGTCGTGAACCGCATCATCCGTGCCCACGGTGCCAAAATCGGCATCGACAGCAAAAAGAACAAGGGCACTGTGGTGACGCTGCAGTTTCCACAAAAACACCGCCGCGTTCGCCTGCTGAAGGATCAACCCAAACCCTAAACTACCCTGCTCATGCGTTCGTTTTACAACCCCTTCCTGATCTGGATTGCCCTGGCTCCCGCAGTCGTCTGCAGTGCTGCCAAACCCGCAGCCACTTCCGCGTTTGCAGAGGTCAGTCCAAACTACGAGCGCGTTCGGCTCGATTCCGGCCGCTATCAACCCGAAACCTATGCATTCGGAGAGGGCATTTTGTTCGACCGAAGCGGAAAAGATCCCTCGCTCACTTCACTTAGCTTTCGCGAAATGGCGACAATCATCGCCGAAGCTCTGCTCGAAGCCGACTATGTTCCGACTCCCTCTCCCGAAGAAACCGATCTGCTCATTGTGTTGAGTTGGGGCAAAACCATGCCGCAGGACGATGGTCTGGGCAGCATCGCAAGGAATGGTCTCAGCGAAGCCATGAATGCCATGACCCAACTCAGTCAGCTCGGTGAAGGAGAGTCGGATGCAGCTACCTCCATGCAGAGTGAACTGGAGGGCAGACTCGACCAAATGCTGATGCTGCAGGACATGGCTGAGCAGCAGCGCCGACGCGCAAACGCCATGAATGCTCAGCTGCTCGGCTACCATCGTTCCCTACGCCATGCAACGGAACTGATGCAAACCTTTGCCCCCATGCGCAGCGTTCATGACGACCTCATGCTCGAACTCGAGTCTCCGCGCTACTTCGTGATACTGCAGGCCTACGATTTCCAGAAATGGTTTCAGGATGGAACCCGCGTCATGCTCTGGTCCACACGCTTCAGCATCCATGCCAAGGGTCGGCGCTTCGATGAAGAACTGCGCAACATGGCCCTGGCCAGCAGTCGTGTGATGGGGACCGACTCCAAACGCCTCCAGCGTCACTTGCGACCCGCTCGTGTGGAATTCGGTGAACTCGAATTCCTTGGGGTTGAAGACAAGTAATCGCTAGCGATCCAATTCGCCCCGGTCCAATGTCAGTCCCGGGGACTCTGCACGATCAATGCCTCTCGTCCAGGATAACGGTCGTCGCCGCCTCAAATTCATCCTGTGTCTGCCTCACGTACTGATCGATGGACACCATTCGCTCGTAGAATTTGCCCATCCAGAAATCACGGTGAACGGTTTCATTCTCGTCCGCAAAATGGTAACCTTCCCATCCGATGTAGTTGGTGTAGTTGCGGTGATAAACGACCTCATCCACGTAGCGGCGCATATTGCTCCAGTAAGTGCCCTCCCATCCGATGCGCGCGATTTCATTGCGCAAATTCTGGGTTGCCTGCTGGGTTTGCACAAATTCGGCTTCCAATTGACTATTGAGATCCCACGCATCCTCAACCACAGTCATGCCGGGAAGCCGGTCCAGATGTGATTCGGTGGCGTGATCGTAGAATGCATCGGGATCGCCAGGTTCGCGCAACAGGCTCACCTGGTAGGGAACTCCATACGTCGGAATCTCCGGATCATCAAAATTTTCCGTAAAAATGTAGATCGCATTCTCAAATCCATCATCCTGCATGATGCGGAATTTGCCGATAAAAGGGGAATCGATACGAATGACACGGTCCGCATCCATCTCAACCTTCAGCCATCCCAGTTGCGCGTGTTTGATGATGGGCCAATTCTCATCGTGATAGATTCCCAGTTCCGGGTGATACTTCCAGCCGTCCTCATTGTCTTCAGCTTCGGAGTCCAGCCATTCCTTTCCTTTCGCGGTCCAGTGACCCTGCATGCGCAGGTACTCCCGGGCATAGCGCTCACCGAGCAATCGCTGCCCCTCTGTGCTGAAATGAACGGGATCATCGGCAATGTAGGGAATGTCCGCAGAGGTCACATAACCCGTGCGAAAAAAGGTAGTTCCCACAAATTTCAGTCGATCCCATACTCTTTTACGAAGAATATTTTTTTCGATCAATTGCGGATCTGACGTAATGCCAGCCACAATGAAGGGCAGAGAGGCGTCCTGCAGATCCAGCCGCAATCCATCGATCAGGGTGCGCAAATTGCGGTCATAGGCATAAGCCAGCGAAGTATCCCCCGTTTCGGCTTCCCCCTGGTGCCAGAGGATGCCTTTCAAAGTGCCGATCTGGCGCGCAGTCGCAGCGGCATGCAGGACCTCAAAATACTTGCCACTTGGCTTTGACCAGTAGGCAATGCGCGTGCCACCCTCAGCGAGGGAAATCAGACCTACTGTGATGTCCGGATCCTCGGCGATGAGTGTTTTCGCAAACTGAAATCCCGGCCCCACAGCCTTGGAATAGTTGTTTGTGATCGGATCTTTGGCGACCTCCCAAAAACCGGACTTGTTCAGCTTGAGGATGCGCGGGTCGGTTTCGGTATCCATGGCACCGTCCACAGATTGCCCGCCTTCCATATTGGACTGCCCCATCAACAGGAAGATGTGAAACTTTTCCGGATCTTCCGGGATCGAAGCCACCTGAGCCTGAAGGGATGCGCCAAGCAAAGCCAAAAGCCATGCAAATTTTGCCACGGACCGAAAAGGAAAAACACACCTCATAGTAAAAATCCCGATCATCTTAATGGGGAACGATTAAAACAATCTTGTAAAATCTGCCAAGCAAAACCGACAAAAATCGACGCGCCCTCAAAACCCAAAGGTCGCATGTTCAGAACAAGGGCAATCAGCGGGTCAGCAGGACATCGGTCGCCGCCTGAAACTCATGCTGGGCCTGCACCACATAGTCATCGATGAAAAACAGGCGCTCAAAAAACTTGTCCATCCAGAACTGGCGGAACGGAATCGCATTCTGTCGTGCAAAATGGTAACCCTCCCATCCAATGGTGTTGGTGTAGTTGCGATGATACACCACTTCATCCACCAAGCGACGCATGTTGCTCCAGTAAAACGAATCGGAATCCACCGCTGCAATCTGATTGCGCAACTCCTGAGCCGCGACCTGAGTCTGGTAAAATTCCGCCTCCACGAGACTGTTCAGATCCCAGGCATCCTGCACCACCGTCATACCGGGAAGGCGGTCGAGGTAGGCATTAATGCTGTGATCATAGAACGCCAAGGCATCGCCCGGCTCGCGCAGAAGGGAGACATAGTATGGAATCCCATACGTCGGGTTATCCGGATCTTCCGTATTTTCCGTAAAAATGTAGATTGCATTCTCAAACCCATCATTCTGCGTGATGCGAAACTTGCCAATAAAGGGAGAGTCCAGGCGAATCACGTGATCGGGATCGATATCCACCTGCAACCAACCCAACTGCGCATGTTTAAGGATTGGCCAGTGTGCGTCATGATAAATCCCCAGTTCCGGGTGGTACTTCCAGCCATCTCCGTTGTCGATGGCCTCGGCGTCCAGCCATTGCTTTCCCTTCGCCGTCCAGTGTCCTTCCAGTCGCAGATACTCACGCGCATAGCGCTGCCCCATCTGTCGCTGCCCTTCCGAACTGAAGTGAATGGGGTCATCCTCAATGTAGGGAATGTCAACTGAGGAAACATAGGCAGCGCGAAAAAACGTCGAACCCACCCACTTCTGTCGGTCCCATACCCGCTTGCGCAATTGGTTTTTCTTGATGAGTTCTGCGTCGGTGGTGATGCCGCCCACCAGAAAGGGAAGATAGGCGTCCTGCAGATCCAGGCGGAGGTTATCAATCAGGCGCATGAGTTTGCGGTCGTAGCTATCAGCCAATACCGAGCTGCCAGTGTCCGCCTCGCCCTGATGCCAGAGGATTCCCTTCAACGTGCCGTCCTGTCGCGCACGGTTGGCGTAGTACAAGACCGTCTGGTACTGCATACCGGGTTTGGACCAGAACGCAATCGGAGTGCCCCCCACCGCAAGCGGGATGAGGCCCACCGTGATATCGGGATCTTCTGCGATCAGTTCCTTGGCAAACTGAAATCCGGGGCCGACTGCTTCGCTGTAATTGTTGGTGATCGGATCTTTGGCAACCGCCCAGCCGGAGGCATTGAGCTTGAGGATGCGCGGATCCGATTCCGTATCCATCTCACCATCCACAGACTGCCCACCTTCCATGTTGGATTGGCCCATGAGCAGAAAAATGTGAAATTTGCCAGGGTCTTCCGGAAGGGTTGCAGCTTCCCCCCATAGCACAGGTGAAATGCCCGCAACACCTGTCGCGATCCAGAACGAAATCCATGCGCGGCGCCATGCGCCGACGCGTTGCTTTTCGAATCCCATTTTCATGAAACTACCGCCTGCCATATTTCTGTTCATAGACCTCAAAATCTGTTCAAAGGTTCAATTCTGCAGCTCGCAATCCTTCCCTTCTGATCATGTGTTGCAAAAGCCCATTTGCCACTTCTGCAAAACCATTGCGTCGACTGTGAAAATTCCGCAAGCTCAAAGCTGATCATCACTCAATCCCATTTGTTTCATGCCTGCAACTATTCTGATCGTCGACGACGAACGTCACACCCGCGAAGGACTCGAGGCCGCACTCGAGGATCAATACGAAATCTATCTGGCCAGTGATGCCGATGAGGCCTTCAATCTGCTCGACTCCGAATCGTTCGATGTGGTGCTCACCGACCTGCGCATGGCGGGAAAATCGGGGATGAAGGTGATCGATCATGCCCTGAAAAAAACCTATCAGCCCGTCTGCATCATGATGACCGCCTATGGCAACATCGAAACCGCAGTCGAGGCGATGAAGCGGGGTGCGTATGATTTCATGACCAAGCCGGTCAATCTCGAGAAACTTGAGATCATGATCGCGCGGGCACTCAAATCGAAAGAACTCGAAGTGGAGAACCAAATCCTCCACGAACGTCTCGATCACAAATTCAGTCTGACGGGCATCATCGGCAACTCCCCTGCCCTGCACCAGGTGCTGGATCGCGTCAAACTGGTGGCACCCTCCCGTGCGGCCGTTTTGCTTCAGGGTGAAACCGGTACGGGAAAGGAGCTGGTTGCCCAATCCATTCACCAGAACAGTCCCCGCGCGAAAAACAACTTCATTGCAGTGCACTGCGCCGCACTTGCCAGCAATCTGCTTGAAAGCGAATTGTTTGGGCATGAAAAAGGGGCGTTCACGGGTGCAACCGAACGTCGGATGGGGAGATTTGAAGCCGCCGACGGTGGCACGCTCTTCCTTGATGAAATTGGAGAAATCGAGCCTTCCACCCAAGTCAAACTCCTACGCTTTCTCGATACCAAGACCTTCGAACGTCTCGGCAGCATCAAGCCGATCCAGGTGGACGTGAGGTTGGTCTGCGCGACGAATCGGGATCTCGAAAAAATGGCCAAGAAGGGTGAGTTCCGGGATGACCTGCTCTATCGTCTCAATACCGTGACCCTCAACCTGCCTCCCTTGCGGGAACGCAAGGAGGACATCCCGCTGTTGCTCAATCACTATCTCAAATCCTTCTCTGAGGAAAATGGATTCGACATGGCGCAACTTACCCCAGAGGCACTTCAAATCCTGCAAAACTACCGTTGGCCAGGCAACATCCGCGAGCTGCGCAATGTCTGCGAAAACCTCGTGGTGCTCAACCCTGGACGCGTGATCGGAGAATACGATTTGGACAGTCGATTCCACTCGGATACTGGCAATACCGTATCGACGACCCCACTTCCGGCACCCGGACTCTCCGTCGAAGCCAATGAAAAACGGTTGCTGCACAACGCTCTGGTGCAAAGCAAGGGCAACCGCACGCAGGCGGCCAAGCTGCTGGGCATCAGCCGACGCACCCTGCACCGCAAGCTGCTTCAATGGCCGGACCTCGATACCCATTCCCGTGCATCAAAATCGGAAGCGCAGGAATGACCCGGATTCGCATTGCTTTCGATTTTCATGTTTTTTCAAGATTTCCCATTGACTTGAAAAAAATCATTCGCTTTAAATCAATGCTTCATGACCACCGATGAGCGGGCGTAGCTCAATTGGTAGAGTACCACCTTGCCAAGGTGGATGTTGACGGTTCGAACCCGTTCGCCCGCTCCAATTTTCAAGTCCCCTTTCAATGGGGATTTTTGGTGTACAGCCGCCACCACACCCGATTCAGAATGAAGTCTGGATACCTGTGGGCGAAGTTCATCAGCGCCCCATCCAGCCTCCATCCACGACGAGGATTTCCCCGTTCACATAATCGGAGGCAGCACTTGCCAGAAACACGATGGGACCTTTGAAATCTTCCGGGCGTCCCCATCTTCCAGCTGGAATGCGGGCAAGGATTTGCTCGCTGCGCACGGGATCATTGCGCAGAGCCTCAGTATTGTCTGTCGCGATATATCCGGGAGCAATGGCATTCACCTGAATTCCCCCTGCAGCCCATTCATTTGCCAGTGCTTTTGTCAGCTGTCCGATGCCACCCTTGCTCGCAGCATATCCGGGAACGGTGATTCCGCCCTGAAACGTCAGCAGTGAAGCCGTAAAAATGATTTTGCCCGAACCCCGCTTTAACATTTGACCCCCAATGGCACGGGACAGGTAAAACTGGGCGTTGAGATTCGTATCAATGACCTCCTGCCACAGCGCATCGCCATGCTCCGCAGCGGGTGCGCGCTGAATAGTACCAGCGTTGTTCACAAGGATGTCAGGGGTTCCAACCTCCTTCATCGCCTGCTCCGCGAAGCGCTTCACTGCCTCCCGGTCACGAAAATCACATTGGTATGCCCAGAAGCGTCGACCCAACGATTCCACACGCTTCCTCACTTCGCTGCTCCCGGTTTCGAGCGAAGCCGAAACCCCAATGACATCTGCTCCTGCTTCTGCAAGCGCTTCGGCCATCGCAAGACCAATTCCACGTTTGCATCCCGTGACGAGCGCAAGTTTACCCTCCAGTGAAAACAGTTCGTTTTTCATCATGATATCCCAGTTTCGAGCTTACCGAAGCGTGCGGATCGGCGCGGGATCCATGTCGTCGAATCGCTGGTTTTCTCCCCCCATTGCCCAGACGAAAGTATAGTTGGCAGTCCCACAACCCGAATGGATACTCCACGCTGGAGACAACACAGCATCGCAGTTGGCCACACAAAGATGACGAGTCTGCTGAGGATCACCCATGAAGTGAAATACTGCATTGTCCTCGGGAATGCCAAAGTACAGGTAAACCTCACTGCGGCGGGTGTGCGTGTGCGGCGGCATGGTGTTCCATACGCTTCCCGGTTTCAGCTCGGTGAACCCCATGACCAGCTGGCAACTCTGGATGCCGTTCTCATGAATGTACTGATAGATGACACGCTCATTCGCTGTTTCAGAAGAGCCAAGATGCACCTGATTCGCATCCTTGAGGGTTGCCTTTCGAGTTGGATAGCACTGATGCGCCGGATAACTGATCAGGTAAAACCTTGCGGCTTTCCCCGGAGCGTTTGCAAAAGAGATCGATTCACTGCCCCGGCCAATGTAGAGACACTCGCGGTTCTCCAGAGGAAACACTTCGCCGTCCACCACAACCTGTCCCGCCTCACCAATGTTCAAGACGCCAAGCTCGCGACGCTCGCAAAATGTTGCGGACCGTAATTCCTCGGCAGCGTCCAGCGTGAGTTCACTTTTCCCCGGACAAGCTGCACCGACAATGACGCGATCGATGTCACAGTAGTTCAACGTCAAGGAACCCGTTTGGAAAAGATCCTGCAGTAGAAAACGCGAGCGCAGTTCATCGGTGTTCATGCGCTGATATTCGTTCATGGAAGCGACGGCGTGAATGTTCATCATGTGGGTAAGGTTCAGTAAATCAAAGCGGCTTATACCAAGCCAAGAACGCTGCAGCATAACCCATCCGAGAAACTCAGGTCAACGGAATTCCAAACTTGACGTATTGTTTCATATTTGGAATTTAATAAGGATGCCAGATTACACCATACCCAATCTGAAAAATGCCTGTCGCATCCTGGATTGCCTCGGGCAGTGCAAGGATGCCATGAGCAATGCTGAGCTGGCGAACCAACTTGATATTCCCCGCAGTACGGTATTGCGCATCCTCTGTACCCTTGAGGCACAGCGCTTTGTGCGACGCATCGGAAAACGTTACCTCTTGGGCATGGCACTCATTCCTCTCGGAACCGCTGCAGGTGGACAGCACTCACTGCTCGAAGAATGCCAGCCACTCCTGGCGTCCATCACCCAGGATTCTGAAGAGACCAGCCACCTGGTGACACTGGTCAATGACAAAGCCCTCATTCTGCAGGTCTGTGCCAGTCCGCACCCCATGAGCGCCCACTCCAGGAAGGGCACGCTTGCCGACTTGCACTGCTCAGCCTCAGGAAAAGTACTGCTGGCCTATCTTCCGGAAGCGGAACGAGAAGCTTGTCTTGCCCGAATTCCGCTGCATGCACGTACACCGCATACCCTGACGCGGGCACGTGATCTGAAGAAGGAACTACAGGAGGTGCGACATCAAGGGTATGCCATCGACGAACAGGAATATCACCTTGGTGTTCGCTGCATGGCAACTCCGGTATTTTCAACAGATGGAAGCGTCTGTCACGCCATCGGAATCACTGCATCCATTTACCGTTTCACAGAGGATCGCATCCCCACCATGCTCAACCTGCTCCAAAATGCGTCCCGGGAGCTTAGCATTGCCGCATCCCTCGGGCTATCAACCGAATAGTCATGAGCATCATCGTTTTCGTACTTCACTGATCCCCTCAGTGCCCTGTATGATAATGCTATGGATCTGATTCAGAACTACGGACAGTCACTGCTTTCGCTCACGGCGGAAATGGCTCCATACCTCCTGCTTGGATTCCTCACCGCAGGCATCACACATGCATTTTTTCCAAAGGACTTCATCAAACGCCATCTGGGTGGCAGTGGCCTCATGCAGAGCCTCAAGGCCTCCCTCATTGGTGTCCCACTGCCAGTCTGTTCCTGCGGAGTTATCCCTCTTGCCAAGGAGTTGAAAAAGAACGGTGCCAGCAACGCAGGAGTCGCATCCTTTCTCACCTCCACCCCACAAACCGGTGTTGACAGCATCGTCGCTACCGCCGGGTTGATTGGACTTCCCTTCGCCGTGATTCGCGTGATCGTGGCATTTGTTTCGGGAATTCTCACGGGTACGATCATTGGTTTGCTGGATCGCCAACCCACGAAACATCAGCCCGTTACCGAGTCGTCAAACGCAACTGCCCGCTCCAGCCGCTCCCTCAAGGCCATCCTCTCCTACGCTCTCATCGAACTGCCATCCGATATCCGTCGCTCGCTCACAACGGGTCTGCTCATTGCTGCGCTCATCACCCTGCTGCTCCCGGATGTTTCCAGCTTCACAAGCGATCAACCGAGATGGTTGACCTACCTTGGAATTTCCGCACTCGCGATTCCTCTCTATGTCTGCTCAACCGGCTCCATCCCCATCGCCATCGCACTGATCGCCTCTGGACTCACCCCTGGTGCGGCACTGCTTTTTCTGGTAGCAGGACCCGCAACAAGCATTGTTACCGTCATTACCATGATCAGCATCATCGGATGGAAAAATTCGATCTTCTTTCTGATTTCGCTCAACGCCATGGCCTGGGGTGCCGCATTTATCGTCGATTCAAACTGGTTCGGCATCGAACTCGCAACTTCCCTATCACACATACACGACCACGGAATCACACCCTTCCAATGGATTTGCATCGCCGTCTTTCTCACATCCATGCTCGCCGACCCTCTGCTGCGAACCTATCGAAAGATTCAGCGCTCGCGAGTCGCGGTTTCAGAATCCGATAACTGGCAATCTGTTGAACTTGAGATCGAGGGAATGAGTTGTTCCAAATGTGCTGCAAAGGTAACTGGTATCCTCGAGTCATCGCATCACCATCGCAACATTCAGGTCGATCTGGAACAAAAACGGGTAAGCCTTGAAGCCACCCGTATCGAGAGCGATCAAATCCGAACCAAGCTCGAAGCAGCCGGATATCAGTTGCTTGACATTCGCTAATCCCAAAGTGATCCCAGGCGGTATTCGCAAAACGAAGCCCTCGTCAGATGATCGGAATTTTGGAAGGATGCGCTTGCACGCAACCTTTCTTCTCCAGTAGCGTCTCCGCTTTGCATGTATCACCCAGGCCCACTCCACTATGCCATCACATCCCATCGTTCAGCTAAATCGATTTGAGTTTCGACGCATTCGGGCGGGACATCCCTGGGTGTATGAACGCTCCATTGCTTCCATTCCGGATGAACTGCAAGACGGCACACTGGTATCGGTGCAAGGCCCGAGGCAGGAGCAACTCGGCACTGCCATCTACAATGCTTCATCCAAGATTCGTCTCCGCATCGTGGATCCTCGGATCGACATTGCGCTCGATTCTGCATTTTTTGCAGAGCGCCTTTCACGTGCGCTCGAATACCGCAGGCAACTATTACCACGCCGCACGTGCTTTCGACTCATCAGTGCAGAAAGCGACGGACTCAGCGGTCTGATTATCGACTGCTATGAGGCCGCAACCCTTTTCCAGATCACTTCCGTCGGAATTGAACGCCACAAGGACGCACTGATCTCCGCCATTCACGACGTGCTCAAACCTGCCATTCTGATCGAGCGAAACGATGTTCCCAATCGAAAGTGGGAGGGGTTGACCCAGATTCGAAAGATTCATTGTGACGGCGGGAGCAGCGAAGCCGAGCTGCGCGATTACCCCATACAGCTTGAGGGAACGCGATATCAGCTCAACCTGATCGAAGGAAACAAAACGGGGCTGTATCTTGATCAGATTGACAACCATCAGCGACTGCGCGCCTTGCTTGCCGCCTACCCGGCTCCGCGCGTGCTTGACTGCTTTTCCTACATCGGTGGATTTTCACTCGCTGCGGCAATGGCAGATCCACAGGCGAAGGTCATCGGCATCGATCAAAGCGCAGAATGCATTGACAAGGCACGGCACAATGCCGCGCTCAATGAGGTGGAATCCCAAACCGAGTTCATTCAGTCCAATGTTTTTGAATGGTTGCGCACCCAGTCCGAGTCTGACTCTGCCCTCGGCTCATTTGATTGCATCATTCTCGACCCACCCTCCTTTACCAAAAACCGGCACACCATCGACGGAGCCATTCGTGGGTACAAGGAATTGCATGTGCGGGCGTTGAAGCTGCTTCGCAGCGGAGGATTGCTGCTCACCTACAGCTGTTCGCATCACATCAGCGAAGACCTTCTGCGAAGCATCGCCTTTGAAGCTGCGCTCGATACGCATACTCATCTTGTTGAGCTGGAGTCACAACGCCAGTCCCTCGACCACCCTGTCGTTCCACACATACCTGAATCTTATTATTTGAAAGGATTCGTGTATCGCAAACAATAGCACATACCGATGTCTCTGAAACCCATTTTCCGAACCATTCATGGCTGGAACGTCCTGTTCCAACCCAAACCGTCAGCCCAAACCGTCAACATTCGGGCCGTTGTTCACGCAGGCAGCGCGCATGAATCGGATCCACGTCACTACGGAGTCGCCCATTTTCTGGAACACATGTTCTTTAAAGGAACCCACCAGCGCAGCTACTCCGAAATCAACCGCCAATTTGCCCAACTTGGCGATGTCAATGCCTACACGACGCTGGAGCGCACGGTCTTCTACCTCACGACATTGCCCGAAAAAATCGATACGGCACTCGAACTGTTTCTGGAACTCTTTTTTGATGCCAAAATGCCACCAGAGGAATTCGAAAAAGAACGGGGCGTCATTCTGGAGGAATTCCAATCTTCCGAAGACAATCCGATCTCATGGGGAGTGAAGAAAATCAACTGGGACACGTGGGGGGACAGTTTGCATCCAACGATCGGAACCCGGGAATCAATTGAGTCCATGCAAATCGACGATCTCGTCGCATTCAAACAGCGCTACTACCACCCAGCCCGCACCCTGTTTGTCATTACGGGCGACGTCGATCCTTCGCTGCTGTGGTCTTCACTGGAAACCCACATCCGTCCTGCAAACGTGCAAGTCGCGGATGAGAAGCTCTACCAACCTTCCGTGCACTTCCAGACTCAACCTTTCCAGCTTGAGAATCCCAACTCCAAACAATCCCTGCTGTTCATGGTATTTCCTACTGTGAACGAAGCGACATGTCGCTCCCTGCGGTTCCTGCCCGAGCTGGTTGTGAACCTCATTGGTGGAGGCATGCATTCCATTCTCTTTGAATCCATCCGCGAGCGCCTGGGACTTTGTTATGCAGTGGGCATGCAATACATGACTCCCTGTTCTGAAGGATACCACTCCGTCTACGCATTGCTCGATGCAGCCAACGTCAAGACTGCCTACCATGCGGTGCTGGAGGAGTTTTCGAAGTTGGAAAACGGCATCGATCCGGAGCTTTTCGAAACCGCCAAATCCAACCTCCTGTTTGGGCGTTCGCGGTCTGCCGAAACCGCATCCGGTGTAGGTGCCCAAGCCGACGGGTATTTTGAGAATGGCAACCAGTTGATCGCATTCGATGAATATCGCGCAGGTATTCAGTCGTGCACGATTTCCGAAGTTCAGCAATTCATCAGAACCTACCTGACCCAACCCAAAACCGCAGTTGTGAATGCTCAACTCCCCGTGTGAGGCGTTCTGTTTCGACGTCGTTCCACCCCCTCCTTGACTAACGTTTCAGAGGAAAACACAAGGGACTCAAGGTAGCTGCACAACTCATCGATTTGAAAAGCGGTAACCCAACGTCTTACGCGTTGTTCAAATCGGGTTTCCTGGGCGTGGTCGTCGACCCACGAGCGCAACCTGCGGTCAAACTCCCGCATGTCTCCCATCTGTGCTGCCCGAAGCATCTGGAGCAGCGTTTCGTGGTCCGGTTTTTCATCAGAAACCGCATCGGGCAGCTGTTGCTCTGCAACAGCGGGACTGGATGTTGATTCCTCTGCGCCGATTCGCTCAAACACATCGGCACAGGCTTCGGCCAGCGCTTGCTTGAGCTTGCCAAACTCGATGGGAATCTCCACTGGAATCACAAGCATGTCCTTCTGTTGAAGGCACTTCAGCATGGTTTCACAAGCGCCCTCATTGCAATCCAGATACAACAACACGGTCACTCGACCTGTTGCCATGCCCGCCCATTTCATGAGTTCCTTCGCATTATCGCTCATCAGTTCTTCAGCTGAAGCTCCAACAAACCAGTTCTCATGCCGACTCGGTTCGATCTCAAACAAAGAGGTTTCGATCCCATAGTTCGATGAGGGCGACAATGCGATGCTCTCCCAGAAACTCTTCAACACCCCGCGGTCCAATTCATCGCGAAATGCTCGAATAAAGCCGACGTCCCGATCCTTCCTGATGCAGAGGTGCCGCACATCTTCCTCCGTTGTGGCTTGCATAACTTTTGGGTCATCAATCGGACGGCAGGGAAGATCCAGCAGAAACCGACTGCCTTTGCCTTGCTCACTCGTCACTGTCAACCGTCCCCCCATCGCCTCCGCAAGCTTTCGACTGATCGACAACCCCAGTCCCGTTCCTCCTTTGTGTCCGGAAAACGCTTCTGTCTGATAAAATTCCTCAAACACCTGATGCAAATGATGTCGCTCGATACCAGGTCCCGTATCTTCAACCATCAGGTGCAGCCGGGATGCGGCTTGCTTCTCCGTTGCAGACGAATTTGCCCGGACTTCGACCCAAAGCGTAACCATTCCCTGGTCTGTAAATTTGACGGCGTTGCTGATCAGATTCATCAGCACCTGCCGGATCAGTTTGCCATCTCCCAAAATCCACTGCAAATGCGCCGAGCTGTTACCAAATTTCACATGAAGCACCAATCCCTTGGCATCCGCCCTGGCCTGAAAGACCTCGATCACCTCATTCACCAAATTGGGAAGGTGCAAGGTCTCCTCAATGACCTCAACCCTGCCCGCTTCAATTTTTGACAGGTCGAGCACATCGTTGATGATGGAAAGCAAATGCTGTCCACAACGCTCGATTGTCTCTGCGGCTCGACGACAATCCAGAGGCAGAGATTCATTACCTGAAAGGATCTGCGCATAGCCCAGCACACCGTTGAGCGGAGTCCGAAACTCATGACTCATGCTTGTCAGGAACACGCTTTTGGCGATATTGGAGCGCTCTGCCATCACCGCCAATTCGTTCGCTTTTGAAATCTCATTTTGCAGTGCCCGGTTAAGCGACTCGGCATGCCGTTTTTCATCCTCCAGCTGCAGTTCGTACGATTTCCGTTCCGTTATATCGCGAATGACGACCAAGCGCTCACCGGTGCTGCGGTTCGGGTACATCACGACTTCCATGGCGATGCGCCCACGCGATCCCGCATCACAGAATCCGTCCGTTTTCAACATGCCCGACTCTGCATACTCCCGATCCAGCGCCGAATCCCAGACGGATCGACCCTCGATCTGGATCAGTTCTGACCACTGCACACCCTGCAATGCCCCGTCTTGCTGACAATCAAACAACACATGCGCAGCATGGCTCGCCCAGGTGATGATGCCTTCCTGATCCAATACGAGAAGGGAAGTTCCATTCAGCGCAAGTGCGTGGAACAGTGTGTCCGGCTCGATGCTTCCGGGAATTGATGCTTCCATATTCGCAGATTCAGGACTAGGGTTTGGCAGACAGGGTCAGCTTGCTACATTCATCGGCAGCTTTCTCCGAAAATTAACCCTATCTCCGGACTCCCATTCATGAAGTCAGTGGACCTGATTGAAGAAATTCGAGAATTCTGCAACGAAAGGGATTGGCGACAGTTCCACAATCCCAAGGATCTCGCCATCGCACTCTCCATCGAAAGTGCCGAACTCCTTGAACTTTTCCTTTGGAAGGACGCGAAGGAAACCCAATCGGTCTGCACCCAAAAAAGGGATGCCATCGAAGCAGAAGTTGCTGACATTGCCATCTATCTGCTCGATCTGGTCGACGTGATGGGACTCGATCTTGAAACCATCATCCGGCGCAAACTTGAGCACAACCGGAAAAAATACCCTGTATCCCTTTCCAAAGGAAAAAACCTGAAATACGACGAGCTTGAGAGCTGACGTAGTTCAGGTTTTTTGGATTGGAAAAAGCGGGGTCTCCGAGATGCCGTCGTTAGGTTCTTAACCCGGTCCTCACTAGGTGGGGCTTTCTTCTCCGTTCGCAATTATCCGGTTTACGGCTCAACATTGAACAGAGAAGGGCCAGCCCCGGGTATTCATAACATAGGAAAAGAAACCTGTGTAATCCGAACACCTCAGGGACCCCAAAAAAAGAACGTGAGAGTCGTCGATCAGATTGCGTGCTCCGAGTCGATGTCACGGAAATCCTCTCCCAGTTCGGCACCCAGCGTATCGATCTTGAGATGACGATACTGCGGAAGTCCGGTTCCGGCAGGGATCAGGTTCCCCATGATGACATTCTCCTTGAAGCCCTTGAGTCGATCGATCTTACCCAACGTCGAGGCATCGGTGAGCACCCGTGTTGTTTCCTGGAAGGAAGCGGCCGAGATGAAACTTTCGGTCTCAATCGAAGCCTTGGTGATTCCGAGCAGCAACGGTTCAGCTTCGGCGGGTTTACCCCCCGCTTCCACAATGGCCTCATTGATGTCCATGAACTCATAGCGGTCCACTTGCTCACCCCAGAAGTATTCCGAATCACCCGGATCGGTGATGCGAACCTTGCAGAGCATGCGTGAGAGGATGGTTTCGATGTGCTTGTCGTTGATCGAAACCCCCTGCAAGCGGTAAACCTTCTGAATTTCCGACAAGAGGTATTCCTGAACTGCGTTGGGTCCGAGAATCTCCAGAATTTCGTGCGGATCTGCGGCACCTTCGGTCAAGTGCTGACCACGAGTCACCAAGTCTCCCGGCTGCACAATCATGTGCTTACCGTGAGGGATGAGGTGTTCCTCACGCTCATTGGTGTCCGAATCCTCAACGATGAGGCGACGCTTTCCGCGCACGGTTCCCTCGAGCGATACAATGCCATCGATCTTGGCCATTTCAGCGGCTTCTTTCGGACGACGTCCTTCAAAAAGCTCCGCAACTCGCGGAAGTCCACCCGTGATGTCCTGTGTCTTCGAAGCTTGCCGTGGAGTTTTCGCCAGCAGAGCACCCAGCTCGATGATGTCGCCTTCGTTCACGGCAACCTGAGCACCGGTCGGGATGCTGTAGGTTGCCACAAGGGTACCCTTATCGTCGCGGATTTGCACCTGCGGATTCAAGTCTTCCTTGTGCTCCGTCACCGTCGTTGCGATGCGACCCGTGGACTCGTCAATATCCCGTTTAACGGTTACTCCCGGAATCATGTCGTGGAAGGAAATGATCCCTTCCTTTTCCGAAATAATCGGGATGTTGTGGGGATCCCAAACAGCGAGGCGCTCTCCTTCCTTGATCATGTCGCCATCATCAAATCGGATCACAGATCCCACAACGATCTTGTAGTTCTCAAGTTCATTGTCGTTTTCATCGAGGATCACCACCGAACCCGTCTTGTTGGTCACAATGCGGGCACCGTCCTTGATTTTCACCGAACGCAAGTCTTTGGAGAAGCGAACCTTACCTGCATAACGCACCCGAATTTCCGGGTTTTTGAGTACCTGACTCGCGATTCCTCCGATGTGGAAAGTACGCATGGTCAGCTGAGTTCCGGGTTCACCGATCGACTGCGCGGCAACAATACCGATCGCACTTCCGATCTCGACAAGTTCGTTCGTAGCCGGGTCAATTCCGTATTCCTTTGCCGTAATGCCATTGCGACGACGAGAGGTCAGCGGAGACATCACTTTGACGCGATCCACGCCCATGGCTTCAATGCGTTTTGCAGCGAGTTCATCCACCATCTCCCCAGCAGCCACGATGACTTCAGAGGGATCCAACGGGTTGCGAATGTCTTCACAGACAAAGCGACCAACGATGCGATCCGAGAGGCTCACGACCTCATCATCCCCGTCCATGATGGCTTCCTTCCAGACTCCATTGCGGTTTCCATCATCGATCTCGGAGATCACCACATCCATGGCCACGTCACAAAGCTTACGCGTCAGGTATCCCGCATCCGCCGTCTTCAGTGCGGTATCGGCCAATCCCTTTCGAGCACCGTGAGTGGAGATGAAGTATTCCAAAACTGAAAGCCCTTCACGGAAAGAAGCAATAATCGGACGCTCAATGATTTCGCCCGACGGTTTGGCCATCAGTCCGCGAATACCACACAACTGGCGAACCTGCTGACGGTTACCGCGTGCACCCGAGTCCATCATGATATAGACCGGATTGATCTCGTCGCGTCCCTTGTTTTCCTGCAGGTTACGGAATACCTCCTTGGCAATCTCGTCGGTCGCCTTGGTCCAGGCTTCCACAATCTTGTTGTAGCGTTCGCCTGGGGTGATGACACCCATGCGATACTGATTGTCTACCTCGTCAATGCGCTTGCGAGCGGACTGCACAATCGCCGGCTTGGAATCAGGGATAATCATATCGTCGATTCCAATGGAAATCCCCGCCTTGGTTGCCATGCGGAAACCCATTTCCTTGAGTTCGTCGAGCACCACAATGGTGCGCTCGGTTCCCACGGCACGATAGGTTTCCAGAATCAGGTCACCCAGTTTGCCCTTGGCAACCGGGAAATTCACATAGCCGATTTCTTCCGGCCAAATGGTGTTGAACATCACACGTCCCACAGTCGTGCGCAGAACCTTGCGCTCACTGTTTCCAAAAGCCGTGTTTTCGTTCCCATAGTCCGGATTGCGAATTTCAATCCAGTCGTGCTTCTTCAACACTCCATCCGCCTCTGCGAGCATGACTTCCTCAATCGATCCCAGCAATGGAATGTGACGTCCGGGTTCCGGCTTCTGCTGAGGCTCAAAGGTAAGATAGTAGGATGCCAATACGATGTCCTGAGACGGGGTCAGAATCGGTTTTCCACTCGAGGGCGAGAAGATGTTGCTCGTCGCCATCATCAGCAGTTTTGCCTCCATGACCGCCTCAAGGGAGAGCGGTACGTGTACCGCCATCTGGTCACCGTCAAAGTCCGCGTTGTATGGAGTACAGACCAACGGGTGAACGCGGATCGCATTTCCTTCAATCAAGACGGGTTCAAACGCCTGGATGGAGAGTCGGTGCAATGTTGGGGCGCGATTCAGCAGAACCGGGTGTCCCTTCGTCACTTCTTCGAGGATGTCCCACACTTCCGGTGAACGTTTTTCAATCATCTTGCGCGCACCCCGAACCGTGTGAACAAAACCCAGTTCCTTCAGGCGACGGATGATGAACGGTTCAAACAGTACCAGCGCCATCTTTTTGGGAAGTCCGCACTGGTTCAGCTTGAGGTCCGGACCGATGACGATCACGGAACGACCCGAATAGTCCACACGCTTTCCGAGCAGATTCTGACGGAAGCGTCCCTGCTTGCCCTTCAGCATGTCACTGAGCGACTTCAGCGGGCGATTACCGGCACCGGTAATGGCACGGCCATGACGGCCATTGTCGAAGAGTGCATCCACCGACTCCTGAAGCATGCGCTTCTCATTGTGAATGATCACATCCGGAGTTTTCAGCTGCAGCAGGTTCTTCAACCGGTTGTTACGGTTGATCACACGACGGTAAAGGTCATTCAGGTCGGAAGTTGCAAAACGGCCTCCTTCCAGTGGAACCAACGGACGCAGATCCGGTGGGATCACCGGAAGCACTTCGAGCACCATCCATTCCGGGCGTGAACCCGATGTCATGAAGCCCTGAATCACTTTCAGACGCTTAGCGACCTTCTTCTTGATCTGTTTGGAACGCGTGGCGTGCATCTGCTCGTGCAATTCCTCAACCATGGATTCAAGGTCCAGACTCGCAAGCACATCGCGGATCGCTTCAGCCCCCATCTTTGCGGTGAAGGCATCGTATCCGTATTCGTCCTGTGCCTGCAGGAACTCCTGCTCGGTCAGCAACTGCTTGGCCTCCAGCGGAGTCTTGCCCGGATCGGTGACCATGTAATTCTCGTAATAGATCACCCGCTCGAGATTACGCGCTGTCACATCCAGCATCAAGCCGATGCGGCTGGGCATGCTTTTCAGGAACCAGATGTGGGTAACCGGTACTGCAAGTTCGATATGACCCATGCGTTCCCGACGAACCCGTGCCACCGTACACTCAATGCCGGTGCGCTCATCAATCATGCCCTTGTATTTGATCCCCTTGTACTTGCCGGCCTCGTAGTCGCGAACAGGTCCGAAGATGCGTTCGCAGAACAGTCCACCCGGTTCGGGCTTGAACGTGCGGTAGTTGATTGTTTCCGGGTTCTTGACTTCCCCACGCGACCACTCACGGATCGTGTCCGGAGAGGCGATCGAAATTGCAACGCTTTTGAGCGAACGGTCCTTTTCCAAACCGAGAGTTTCAGTTAATTCTTGGGTGCTCATACTTTAAATCTTTCGTTTCGGTTGGGTGAATCAGCTGTTGAAATCGAAATCGTCCTGTTCCAGGCGAATGTCGAGACACAGACCTTGAATTTCCTTCATCAAGACGTTGAAGGACTGCGGTGTGCCTGCAACCAAGCTGCGGTCACCCTTGACGAGGGACTCGTAAATCTTGGTTCGACCCTGAACGTCATCCGACTTCACGGTGAGCAGTTCCTGCAACATGTAGGCCGCTCCATAAGCTTCCAGTGCCCAAACCTCCATTTCTCCAAGACGCTGGCCACCATACTGTGCTTTTCCGCCCAGAGGTTGCTGCGTGATAAGACTGTAGGGACCCACCGCACGGGCGTGGATTTTCTCCGCGACCAGGTGGTTGAGCTTCAGCATGTAGATGTAGCCGACGACCACGCGTTGGTCCAGGCGTTCTCCAGTGCGTCCGTCGTAGAGATAGGCCTTACCACTTTCGGGCAGCCCCGCATCGATGAGATACTGGCGCACATCCTTTTCGGAAATACCGTCAAAGACCGGTGTGGCAACCTTGATGCCAAGCTTTTTACAGGCCCAGCCCAAGTGAGTTTCCAGAACCTGCCCCACGTTCATGCGGGAGGGAACTCCCAGTGGATTGAGGCAGATCTCGATCGGCGTACCATCCTCAAGGTAAGGCATGTCTTCCTCCGGAACAATGCGTGCAATCACACCCTTGTTCCCGTGACGGCCCGCCATTTTGTCACCGACTTCAATCTTGCGCTTGGTGGCAACATAGACCTTCACGTTTTTGATCACGCCCTGATCCACACTGTCCCCACGCTCGACCGAATCGATTTTGCGTTCCCGCTCCCGATCCAGTTCATCAAACTTGCTCTGGAAGTTGCGCACAATTTCCATCACCTTAATGCGAACCGGCGAGGGATCGATTTCGATGTGTTTGGAGACTGCGGCCAGACGACGCAGAAGCGTTTTGGTGATCTTGCGATTGGCCGGAATGATGATCTCACCGGTGTCTGAATTGCGAACATCCAGAGGAATTTTTTCACCGAGCAGAATGTTGGAAAGCGACTCAGTCAGTTCCTCACGCTTTTTGTCTGCCTGCGAACGATACTCTTCGTTGATCTTCTTGATCTGACGACGACGATCCGAGGGTGACAGCTTTTCAAGCTCACCATCCACGCGACTGGAAACCTTGACATCCATTACGATGCCCGTAACGCCTGACGGAACCGTGAGCGAGGAGTCCTTCACGTCCGCAGCCTTCTCACCAAAGATGGCGCGCAGCAGTTTCTCCTCCGGTGCCAGTTCGGTTTCACTCTTCGGCGTGATCTTACCCACGAGGATATCTCCGGGTTTGACCTCCGCACCCACGCGGATCACCCCATCGTGGTTGAGGTTTTTGAGAGCCTCTTCCCCAACATTGGGAATATCATAGGTGATTTCCTCAGGTCCGAGCTTGGTGTCACGAGCCGTGACTTCAAATTCCTCAATGTGAATCGAGGTGTAGACGTCATCCTTGATCATCTTTTCGCTGAGCAGGATGGCGTCCTCGAAGTTATACCCGTTCCAGGGCATGAAGGCAACCAGTACGTTGCGTCCCAGTGCCAGTTCTCCCTGATCTGTTGCCGCCCCATCAGCGAGCACATCATCTTTCTTAACGGGCTGGCCCTTCTGGACAACGGGCTTCTGGTTAAAACAGGTGCCCGCGTTGGAACGCATGAACTTGCGCAGTTCATACACATAAATTCCCTTTTTCGGATCACTCTTCGACTTGCGGTCAAAGTGCTTTGGCAGCGATCCATCTTCGGTGATAACGATGCGGCGTGCATCCACACTGGCAACCACCCCATCGATATCAGAAAGAATGATGGCCTTGGAGTCCCTCGCAACAATGTGCTCAATGCCCGTGCCGACCAGCGGCGCTTCGGTCTTGAGCAGTGGAACACCCTGGCGCTGCATGTTCGAACCCATCAGTGCGCGATTGGCGTCATCGTGCTCCAGGAAGGGAATGCTTCCCGCCGCAATGGAAACCAGCTGCTTTGGAGAAACGTCCATGTAGTGAACCTTGTCACCCGTCGTTTCAAAAACCTCATCGCGATGACGGCAGGTGACTTTCCCAATGAAGCGTCCCTTTTCGTCGAGTTCTGAATTCGCCTGAGCGATGGTGTAGGGTTCCTCCTGGTCTGCATTGACGTATTCCACTTCATCGAGAACACGTCCATCCACCACCTTGCGGTAGGGGGTTTCAATAAATCCGAATTCGTTTACCCGCGCATAGGTGCTGAACGAATTGATCAAACCGATGTTGGGACCTTCCGGAGTTTCAATTGGACAGATTCGACCGTAGTGGGATGTGTGAACGTCGCGAACCTCAAATCCGGCACGCTCACGATTCAACCCTCCCGGTCCAAGTGCCGAAAGTCGACGCTTGTGAGTCAACTCCGCCAATGGATTAATTTGATCCATGAACTGGCTCAACTGGCTGCGTGCAAAGAAATCACGGATCACTGTGGTCAAGGCCTTCGCATTGATCAGCTTCTGAGGCGTGATCGTGTCGATGCTCTGATCAAACAGCGTCATGCGCTCACGCACCAACCGTTCCGTGCGCGCAAGTCCGAGGCGGCACTGGTTGGCCAGCAACTCGCCAACCGTGCGGATGCGGCGGCTACCGAGGTGGTCGATGTCATCCACATATCCATCACCCCGCTTCAAACGGGTAAGGTACTTGGTGGACTCCACGATATCCTCCACATTGACCGTGCGGGTTTCCAAGGATGTCTCTAGGCGAAGCTTCTGATTGATTTTGTATCGACCCACTCGACCCAAGTCGTAGCGCTTGGGGTCCTGAAACAGGCGCTTGAGCAGTGCCTTGGCATTTGCAACTGTCGGTGGCTCCCCTGGGCGCAGACGCTTGTAAATGTCCTTGAGTGCTTCTTCCTCGTTGCGAGTGGGGTCCTTCTTCAGGCAGCGAATGATAACACCATCATCAATCGTGGTGTCGATCACCCGAACCGTCCCAATTGCAGCGCGGTCAAATGACCGGATGATGGTTTTGGTCAGCGGTTCAAAAGCGCGGGCGAGCACAACGCCTTTTTCCGCGTCAACAATATCCTCCACCAGCACAAAGTTCGACACATTGTCGAGCTTCAGTGCCTCGGACACTTCCATGTCCTGGAGTTCATAAAAGAGATTGAGAATGTCGAAATCCGAACTGTATCCGAAAGCACGCAACAACGTCGTGATCAGAAACTTGCGGCGACGGCGACGGCGGTCGAGATAAACATAGAGCAAGTCATTCTGGTCGAATTGCACTTCGAGCCAGGTGCCGCGATCCGGGATGATGCGGAAGGAATACAAAATCTTTCCACTGGTGTGCGTTGCCTCTTCAAAACAAAGTCCCGGAGAGCGGTGCAGTTGATTCACAACCACGCGTTCCGCACCATTGATGATGAAACTGCCGCGTTCGGTCATCATGGGCAGTTCACCCATGTAGATCTCCTCATCCTTGATCTGGTCTTCTTCCTGAAGGCGCAGCTTTACATGCAGCGCGATGGAATAGGTGATGCCTTCACGGATGCAATCGATTTCCGAGTGCGGTGATGGCGTCAGCCGGTATTCCAGGAACTGGAGCACACAACGACCATCATAACTCTCGATCGGGAAAACCTCCTGAAAGACCGCCTGCAACCCATTGGTGCTTCGTTGGGATGGTGGCACATCCGCCTGAAGAAATTCCTCAAAGGAATGGGTCTGATGCTCGATCAGATTGGGTGGCTGGATGACTTCTTTAATTCTTCCGAAGCTTTTACGAACACTCATGGTATGGATTTCTTAAAAATAAGAGTTGGACGGTAATCAGGGAGAGGATTGAAAACGACGAAAGCCAGTGTTGGAGCACCTTAAGTCTCCAACACTGGTTTCGGAAAGACAGATTTTGAATAAGAATAAGCCAATGCTTACTTGATCTCGACTTCTGCGCCAGCAGCTTCGAGCTTCTTCTTGATGTCTTCTGCGTCGTCCTTGGTGGTCGCTTCCTTCAGCGGCTTGGGAGCACCTTCGACGAGGTCTTTTGCTTCCTTAAGGCCGAGACCCGTGATGCCACGGACTTCCTTAATGACAGCGATCTTGTTGCTTCCGAAGCTCTTGAGGATGACGTCAAATTCCGTCTTTTCCTCAGCAGCGGCTTCATCCGCACCTGCAGCAGCAGCACCAGGAGCAGCGGCAACAGCGACCGGTGCCGCAGCACTGACGCCCCACTTCTCCTCGAGATCTTTAACCAGTCCTGCGATTTCCAGCACGGACTGTGAGCTTAACCATTCGATTACTTGTTCTTTAGTGATATCAGCCATTTTGTCTCCTTGCCCTGTTAGCGCTTATCAGCATTTAAGAGTGAAACCCCTAACGCGGGCGTTAAGATTAATGTAGTGTGATTGAAAATTCGGGTTGCAACCGCCTCAAGCGGCTTCGTTCTTGTCGGCATAGGCCTTGAGCACGGTAACCACCGCCTGTGGCACTGCGTTGATAACACCCACAAACTGAGTTGCCGGCGTATTGAGCAGTCCCATGAACTGCGCGCGAAGCGCATCCAGTGAGGGCAGCTTGGAAAGTTCGTCAACTTCATCTGCGGAGAGTAAGCGTGGACCGAGGGCGCCGCCCTTCACATCCACCTTGTCTTTCTCCTTGTGGAACTTCTTCAGAATCTTCGCAACTTCCGATGGATTCTTTCCACCCGAAACAATGGCAATCTGCCCGTCGAGCATCTCATCCAGCTCGGGAAGATCCAATTGCTTCACTGCCTGTTGCAGAATCGTGTTTTTCACCACGTGGAACTCTGCTTCCTGCTCGGCCAGGCGAGCACGCAAGTCTGCGGTTTCCGCAACGGTGATCCGAAAATAGTTCGTCAGAAAAAGGTAATCAGACTCCTTGAGCCGATTGGTGACTTCTTCGACCAGGTATTGTTTTTCAGGTCTCATGATTTCGTTGTTTGATCGGTTCTCGGTTTCCGGTTAAGCACTGATCGCAGTGACTTCACTGCCGAGAATGCGAACTCCCGGACTCATCGTGGAACTGATGGTGACGTTCTTGATGAATTTGCCCTTTACCGTTTCAGGTTTGGACTTCACCAGTGTCGAAAGCGCTTCCTTCGCGTTCTCAGTCAAATTCTCCTTTGAAAAGGATCGCTTGCCGACGACGATGGAGACGTTCGCAGACTTGTCCATCTTGAACTCGACTCGCCCTGCTTTGACCGCAGTAATGGCTGCGGCCACATCATCTGTAACCGTTCCAGACTTGGGATTTGGCATCAATCCACGCGGACCGAGTACGCGTGCTACCGGACGAACCTTTGCCATCGCCGAAGTCGTGGCAACCGCGACATCAAAATCGAGCCACCCCTCCTGAATCTTTGCGATCAAATCGTCCAGACCAGCAACGTCCGCACCCGCGTCAAGCGCTTCCTGCGGGTTCTCGGTGAACACAATCACCGATACCTTCTTTCCACTACCGTGTGGCAGGCTGACGGTTCCGCGAACCATTTGATTGCTCTGTTTCGGATCCACCGCAAGCGAAGCCGAAACCTCAACGGTCTCATCAAACTTTGCAGCTGGAAATTTTTGAAGAATTTCGATTGCCTGATCCAACGTGTAGGTTGCTTCGAGATTGGCAATTTCGTGTGCCTTTTGCAGGCGTTTACTCATCTTGGCCATATGACAGTCCTCGCTAACGGTTAGTCGATCACTTCGAGGCCCATGCTGCGGGCCGTTCCCATGATGATTTTCATGGCCTGTTCGGGATCGGATGCATTGAGATCCTTTTTCTTGGTCTCAACAATCTCTGCGATCTGTTTACGGGTTACCTTTCCGACTTTATCCCGGTTGGGAATCGGAGACCCCTTTGCAATGCCGGCTGCCTTTTTCAGCAGCACTGCAGCCGGAGGTGACTTCAGGATGAAACTGAAAGATCGGTCAGCGTATACGCTGATCACGACCGGTAGAATCAAGCCTGCCTGGTCCTTCGTTCTTGCGTTAAAATCCTTACAGAAAGCCATGATATTGACTCCCTGCGCACCTAGTGCCGGTCCAACCGGTGGTGCCGGATTTGCGGCACCAGCGGGTAGCTGGAGCCGAATTTGTCCTACAACTTTTTTTGCCATGGATGGTTTATTCCTCTAGCTTTTCAACTTGCCAGTACTCGAGTTCTACTGGAGTGAAACGCCCAAATATGGAAACTGAAACCTTCAGTTTGCCATGCTCCGGATCCATTTCGTCCACCTTTCCGGTGAGATCGACAAAGGGTCCGTCGACAATTTTTACTTCTTCGCCCACTTCAAACTCGACCTTGGGCTTTTCTTTGCCTTGTGAGTCCTCGACTTGCTTGAGGATGCGATCAATCTCTTCCGTCTTAAGCGGAACGGGGTTTTCACCTCCGACAAAATTGATCACTCCCTGGGCGTCGCGCACAAAGTACCATGCCTTCTGGTTCAACTTCCCTTCATCATCATACAACTTCATGTGTACAAAGATGTAACCTGGGTAGAACCGGCGGACACGTTGGGTTTTCTTACCGTTTTTTACCTCACTTACCACTTCCGTGGGCATGAGTACATCGAACACATAGTCACCCATCTCCTCGATTTCGATAAACTTGTCCAGATAGGTTTTGGCCTTCGCTTCCTGATTGGAAAGCGTCTGCACAGCATACCAAGCTGGTCCGTTCTTTAATGATGCGTTCATGTGTGTTTCGATGCTGGAAGCTCGACTGATGTGGAATCTGCGATCAACGCACCAGGCCAGTGAAAAACTCAGCCCATTGATTCAACGAAAAGTCGGCAACCGTAATAAAGGTTCCTAAAATAACTACAGCGATCAACACGACGATGGTGTAGTCTTTGAGTTCTTTCCAGGTAGGCCAAGCGGACTTTTTGAGCTCCGTCATCATTTCACCATAGAAATGCCGGATCCCCCTGAAGAAACTTCCGATTTTTTTAAGCATACTTGTCCTGACTGGTATTCAATTTGAAAAATGGCGGGTGAAGAGGGATTCGAACCCCCAACTTGCGGTTTTGGAGACCGCTCCTCTACCAATTGAACTATTCACCCTGGATAACGAACGTGAGCCCAACCAATCATTGGATGGGCTCGTGTCCATAAAATCTGACGGCCGATCAGGCAATGACTTCCGTGATCTGACCCGCACCGATCGTGCGACCCCCTTCACGGATCGCAAAGCGCTGACCCTTTTCCATTGCGATCTTCTTTTGCAGATCGATCACAATCTTCAAGTTGTCGCCCGGCATTACCATTTCCACGCCTTCGGGAAGTTCGCAGATTCCGGTAACGTCAGCTGTTCCGAAGAAGAACTGGGGACGGTATCCCTTGAAGAACGGAGTGTGACGTCCACCTTCATCCTTGGTCAGAACGTAAATCTGTGCAGTGGCCTTGGTGTGAGGCTTGATGGAACCCGGCTTTGCAATCACGTGACCGCGCTGGATATCCTTCTTTTCAACACCGCGCAACAGCAGTCCAACATTGTCACCGGCCTGACCTTGGTCGAGCAGCTTGCGGAACATTTCCACACCAGTGCAGGTGGTCTTGCGGGTATCGCCCATTCCGACGATTTCCACTTCTTCACCAACCTTGACCACACCACGCTCAATACGACCAGTCGCAACCGTTCCACGACCTGTGATCGTGAACACGTCTTCCACCGACATCATGAAGGGCTTATCCGTGGCACGCTCAGGCTCAGGGATGTCCTTGTCGATCGCATCCATGAGGTTCTGAATGTCCTGCTTGCCGCGATCCTCAAGATTGAGCGCAGCCAGTGCCGAACCCCGAACGATTGTGATGTTGTCACCGTCGAACTCATACTTGCTGAGCAAGTCACGAATCTCCATTTCAACCAGCTCAAGAAGTTCCTCGTCATCGAGCAAGTCAACCTTGTTCAAGAATACCACGATGTTGGGAACACCCACCTGCTTTGCCAGAAGAATGTGCTCGCGGGTCTGAGGCATCGGACCATCGTCCGCACCAACCACCAGAATGGCACCATCCATCTGTGCTGCTCCCGTGATCATGTTCTTCACGAAGTCAGCGTGACCCGGACAGTCAACGTGGGCATAGTGACGGGTTTCAGATTCGTATTCCACGTGGGAAACAGCAATCGTCACGATCTTGGACGCGTCACGCACAGTTCCACCCTTGGCAATGTCGGCATACTTCTTGGCTTCTGCCAACCCCTTGGAGGATTGCACCGCCAGAATACCTGCCGTCAGCGTAGTTTTACCGTGGTCGATGTGTCCGATCGTTCCAACGTTGATGTGTGGTTTAGTTCTTTGGAATGTTTCCTTAGCCATGAATGGTCGTATGGAGTTTAAGTTTGATTTTGAAAAGAATTAACGTCGAAGCACTGGAGCCCACGAGCGGATTTGAACCGCCGACCTCGTCCTTACCAAGGACGCGCTCTGCCGACTGAGCTACATGGGCATCGTTATCCAACGCGTTTTTGTTAAAACTTCAGTTGATTGAAATAAGGATAAACTTCAAAAAATGAAATCCGATCTCCGGTCCGTCAAGACTAAATCCTGAAATTATTCGGGTTTGCACAACAATCACATCGGTTGATGCTCAAAGGTCATCAACCAACGCAAACGTTAACTCCGCAGAGGACACTGTCACCCCATCCACACTGCATGTGGCTGATGCGATGCCCATTCTTCCTCCACGATTTTTGAGCAGCTCTGCCCGGATGATCAGCTGATCGCCAGGAACGACCATTTTGCGAAACTTCACTTTGTCACAACTCATGAAGAGTGCGAGTTTCCCCTCCGCTCCAATGATATGCAACATGAGAATACCGGCTGCCTGGGCCATGGATTCCACCTGCAGAACACCTGGCATCACGGGTTTCCCCGGAAAGTGTCCATTAAAATAGGGTTCGTTGATCGTCACATTCTTAATCGCGGTAATCGTGGTTTCACCCATTTCGATCACACGATCAACAAGCAGAAAAGGATAACGGTGCGGCAGCTTTCGCATCACTGCCTGAATGTCCAGAACGGGAAGGGTTTTCTCCGATGAGTTTGCAGAAATATCGGTCACGGCTGTGTTGAGATGTGAGAGACTTAGGCGAGAAGTTCCGCCAGTTTTTGGGTCAGTTTCGAGTTGATCGCATGACCAGGCTTAATCGCCACAATATGGGCACGCAAAGGGCAACCGAGTAAGGCGATATCACCGATAATATCAAGTATTTTGTGACGAACAAATTCATCCTGGAAGCGCAGGGGTTCCTTGGAAAGGATGGTCTCTCCCTTAATGACGATAGCTGTGTCAATGCTTCCTCCCTTGATTTTGCCCTGCTGAACAAGGGGTTCAATATCCTCCGCAAAGGTAAAGGTGCGCGCGGGTGCAATCTGTTTCACATACTGCCCTGGATCCACATCCACGCTGAAATACTGCGTCATGCGACCTCGCTCATCGGCAAAAGTACAAGAGATGCGAAACCCCTCATGCGGCAATGCAATCAGGATGCGATCACCCTCCATCACACTCACCGGAGATTGCAGGGAAAGCAATTGTCTCGGGTTCGATTGCTGCACCATGCCTGCGGACTGAATCATCTCAACCAAGCGCTGGGCCGACCCATCAAAAATGGGAGGTTCACCACCGTCGAGTTCCACCACTGCATTGTCGACCGCAAGTCCATGAAGCGCACTCATGACGTGCTCCACAGTGGAAACCTTCGCCGCACCAGACTCGAGCGTTGTATTGCGCAGCAGGTCCGAAACATTCGACACTCGTGCCTTTACTTCCGGCTTGCCGGGCAGGTCCACCCGGCGAAACCGGATGCCTGTGTCCGGTTCTCCGGGCAGTATCGAAAGGTTCACGACTTCTCCCGTGTGAAGAGAAATTCCGGAGTCAGATACGGATTGGGCAAGAGTCTGTTGTGAAGTTGACATGGTTGCGTGCATGCGGGATCGGTCAATCGAACGGCACCCGTTCGTGAATTTGAAAGCCAAGTTGGGGATTCCCATACAGCTCTCGATTGCTAGCGTTGTATTCTACCTTCACTTTGCAAGGCAATTCTCGGAGATCCACCAGATGATAGGCCACAATCCGGTGATGGGAGTCATCCCTTTTTTCTATTTCAAAACCGGCAAGCAAATGAATCGCGCTCTCCGTTACTTTCGGATCCTCCGAAACGGAAAAATAGAACGTTCGCTGAGAAGACCTCAACGTGTGTGATGAAAAGGTCTTGACCTCCACATAAAAAGACTGCCCCTGCCATTGCATCCACAAGTCAGGATATCCACTCGACTGGCCGCGCCCCGAACGCGTCCTGGGTCGCTGGACCTGCGCACCCTGAGCATCAAGGGCCTCCATCAGCATCTGCTCAATTTGCAAGCCCACTTCATTCATGCGATCCACCTCAGGGGCACTGCGGTGAAATCGAATGCTCATTGCCTGAAGCGCCGAACGCATCATTTCACTGCCTTCGCCCGCCCAGGGAATGACCTTCAATCCATAATGCTCTACAATCAGTTCATGCAACAGGGCATCCGAAGGACCGGAGTCAGCATGTGCCGAAAGCGACACAAGCCACACACTCATAAGAACGGGGAGGAAGAAACGAGGCATCAATCCAGCAAACGGACCCTACGACAAATGTTCAAGGGGATAAATTCACTGCTCTTCTGTGCATCACGGAAGCAGCCATGCTTCACAGCACCTGTCCGCATCTCCCTCGATTCAGTCCATTTTCACAGGTTCTCCGATGCAAAAAAAGCGAAGTCATTGCCCGAATAGAGTTGGCTTTCCCTCACTTTACTGGATGGTTAGCTCAGCAATACCCCCCAGATAGGGCCAATTGCCGCTTTCCATTTTTCAATTTCATGAAATCAACACACCCAACTATCATCCAGGGAGGCATGGGCATCCATGTGTCCTCCTGGAAACTCGCGAGGGCCGTCGCTGAAACCGGTCAAATGGGCGTTGTCTCAGGGACCGCCATCGACACGATTGTCAGCCGCGTGCTGCAGCTTGGGGACACTGGAGGACATGTTCGCCGCGCCCTCGATCACTTCCCGTTCCGGGACATGGCGGAGCGAGTTAAGGATCGATTTTTCATTGCCGATGGGAAAGCCGAACACAAGCCCTTCAAGGGCATCGGCATGCCTCATCTGACCATGACCCGCGCGAGAGAAGAACTCTTGATCGTCGCCAACTATGTTGAGGTTTTTCTCGCACGCGAGGGACACCACGGAAAAATTGGGATCAACTATCTCGAAAAAATACAGATTCCTACCCTGCCCTCTCTTTTTGGGGCAATGTTGGCAGGCGTGCATGTGGTTTTGATGGGAGCAGGAATTCCAACCGCAATTCCGGGCGTTCTTGACGGATTGGCAGAAGGAAAAGCTGTCAGTCTCAAGATCTATGTCGAAGACAATCCGTCCAAGGATGAATATTTCGCCCACTTTGACCCTCAGGACTACATTGAAGGGGAGATGCCAGCCATTCAGCGCCCGGAGTTCTATGCCATCGTTTCGAGCGACATTGTGGCCAAAACCATGGAACGCAAAGCCTCCGGTTATGTTGATGGATACGTCGTCGAAAACTACTTTGCTGGTGGCCACAACGCTCCCCCGCGCAGAGACCGAACGCAGCCAGATGCCGCACCTGCCTACGGAGACAAGGATATGCCCGATCTCGAAAAAATTCGCCAGATCGGGAAGCCCTTCTGGCTGGCCGGACAGTTCACGACTCCTGAGAAATTGAAAGAAGCCTTGGCCGAAGGTGCCCAGGGAGTTCAAGTAGGAACTCCCTTTGCCTACTGTGATGAATCCGGCATGGACCGGGACATCAAGGACGAGGTCATTCGCCAGTCCGTTGCAGGGACCTTGCAAATCGATACCAACTTCACCGCATCACCAACTGGCTATCCATTCAAGATCGTCAGGCTCGCAGGAGAGCGATACACCTTTGAAGCACTTGAAACTCGCACACGCGTCTGCGACATGGGGTACCTTCGCACCGCCTATGTGAACCCCGAAGGAAACATCGGTTGGCGATGCCCTGCAGAACCCATTAAGGACTTCGTGAAAAAAGGTGGAACGGAAGCCGATGCTGCCGGACGAGCCTGTCTTTGCAACGGACTGGCATCCACAGTGGGATTCGGCCAACAGCGAAAGGATGGTGTGGAAATCCCGATTCTGACTTCGGGAGATGAAGTGCTGCACCTTGGCAATTTTGTGAAGCCGAACCAAACCCGATACACCGCAGCAGACGTGGTCAATTTTCTACTCAGCTGATCCCGTCCCCTGTGGGCCTGTTTCCTTGATCCGATCCCAGTTGTCCAACGCTTTCGCCAGCGGGCAACCCCCAACACCTGCTGGTTCACCCTTCCGGTAGTGCTGAAGCAGTTGCCGCGAAGAGCGTGCCAGTTGCTGGCGAATTTCCCGACGCCGTCCCTTCACATGCGGCACATGCATGTGATCATAGTCAGTGGTGTGGTGGCGCAACCACGCCAGTGTCGCCGCCTCGGCACGCTTTTCGATCGAAATCCGACGGGTTCGGGCGACAGTACCGCTCCCAACGGGAACAGCGTGTTCGCTGATCGCACGGGACAAACGATCCGCCAGGTCGGCATGTTCGCTTGCAAAACCGAGGAAATCACGCACTGCGGATTCAAAATCCTGCGCGTAGCGTTGCTGAGTCCGTTCTCGACGGCGCCGCGAGGCAAGCAGGCGTTCCTGATAGGCATCACCCTGCCGTGCTGCACGGACCTCGCTCCGCAGTCGATCCAGTGACCCGGCATCCGCCCAGAGTCCCAGGCTTTCAAACCTGCCCTTGCGCCACCGCTTCATGGACCAGCAGGGCAATGTCGCCTTCGCACGACGCGTCAACATCGCATCCCCGGGTTCCAACAACACCCAGCCTTCGGGAACGGCCATCACCTTTCCTTCCGGACTCAGGACGTGTCCGGGTTTTGGACAGGGACGAACTTCAAGACTCACAGGCATCTGTCCAAACTACGAATGGAGCGTCTCCTGCCAATGCGAATGTGAATGTCCTACCGTGATCTGCATTTGCCCAAAGCAACGTCAGGCCGAATGCGCATCTGAAAACTAGCACGAAGAATTTCCTTGCGAACCCGATCCGGATCTGTCCTGCTCTGCAAGCTTTGGCATTGCGGAACGTCCGCCAAAGGCCCCTGAACGTATACAGCGATGGTGTAGGTTTTGGAAAAAACTCCATCGCTTAGGCCGTGAATTGACGGCTGTATACTGATCATGATTGAAGCATTCCACGAACTGGACCTGCACCCGCAGATCCAAGAAAACCTGCGCAACAAGGGCTACACGACTCCGTCACCCATTCAGGCAAACGCCATCCCCCACATTCTGGAGGGGAAAGACCTGCTGGGTTGCGCACAGACTGGCACCGGAAAAACTGCGGCTTTTGCCATTCCGCTTTTGCATCGTCTCGCCGCGAAACCTGTTCGCCGCACACCTTACTCGACCCGAGTGCTGGTTCTGACGCCAACACGAGAGCTTGCTGCACAAATCGCAGACAACTTTGAAATCTACGGAAAGGGACTCCATCTCACCGTGACTCAGGTCTTTGGCGGAGTTGGCTTTGGTGCCCAGAAGATTGCGATGAAGAAAGGCACCGACATCCTGGTTGCCTGCCCGGGTCGCCTGCTCGACCTGCGTCAACAGGGATTTTACCAGGCCGACGCCATCGAATACCTCGTGCTTGATGAGGCTGACCGCATGCTCGACATGGGGTTTGCCAAAGAGGTGCAGCGCATCGTTGCCGACATTCCGAATCGCCGACAAACTGTTCTTTTCTCAGCCACAATGCCCAACTCCATCATGGCCTTGGCTTCTTCTCTGATGAAGCAACCTGTCGAGGTCAAAGTCGATCCGGTTTCTTCAACCGCAGAAAAGGTCGAACAGGATATTTGTTTTGTTCGCAAGAGGGAAAAGCGCAACCTGCTCAAGGTGCTGCTCCAGGGACAAAAGCAGCAGCCGGATTCACTTTGCCTGGTCTTTTCAAGGACCAAACACGGAGCCAATAAACTGGTCGGTGAACTCGACAAGGCCGGAGTAAGGGCCAACGCCATTCATGGAAACAAATCACAGGGAGCACGGCAACGCGCACTGGATGAGTTTAAAAGTGGTCGTACCCGGGTACTGGTAGCCACGGATGTCGCCGCTCGTGGCATTGATGTGAAAAATGTTACGCTGGTGGTGAACTTCGACATGCCAGTCGAACCCGAGGCATACGTGCACCGTATCGGACGCACTGCCCGGGCTGGAAAGAGCGGTCGCGCCCTTTCCTTCTGTTGCGAAGAGGAGTTCAAGGAACTTTCCCAAATTGAACGCCTGATCCAGCAATCCATTCGCATCGATGACGAACAGCCCTATCACGACGAATCCCTTGTCCAGGAGTATCAGTCGGGACGAGCAGGCAAGCATCGCGGACAGACCGCTGCTTCCGGGAATCGGGCGAAGCGAAATGGAAGGCAACCTTCCTCACGAGGACGCTCCCCACAACGCCGATTTCAACGTGGAGGCTACCGCACGGCGTAAGCCCGACAAAACCTCCCTTTTCAAACAGCATTCCGACAACCAAATTGCATCGGACTGTGCACGAAATATCGGTTGCAAAGCTGATCGGGATTTGCTTGACTCACGCGCTTCCGGATGAGCAGGGCCGTGCCTTGCTGCTCCCCCATCCGGCGAGATTGGTCTATAATCTAAACACACTACACATTAGTTCTGTTACCTATGAAAAAAACGATCCTGTTCATCGCATTGTTCGCATCTGCGACACTCGCCCAAGCATCGCTCTATGTCGGCGGTTCAGTCGGGTATCTTTCGGATGCGAAGGAACCCCTGTTTTCTGCCAGAGTGGGCTACCAAATTGGAGAATACGCAGGCATCCGTCACTCCATCGAGGGGGAAATTGGAGTGAGTTCCGCAGACTTTGGAATCTACGAAGTCGACATGCTGCCCCGCATGATCAATTACCGCGGTGAAATCGATATCGACGACACCTTCTTTGCCTATGCGGGAGCAGGTCTAGGCAGTGTAAAGATCGAAGTTGAATTTGCAGGTTTTGAGGGTGATGGAGATGGATTTGCCTGGCAGGTATTCGGAGGACTTGGAATGCGACTCACTGAACAGTTGAGCGCGATTGGCGGATTGCGCTTCATCGATGCAAGTGACATCAAAATCCGTGGAGAAACCGTTGGGGCCGACAACGACCTCGAGTTTGGAGTTGGCATGCAGTTTGTATTCTGATCCTGCTCCCTCATCATGTTCTATTGCAGCAACGTTGCGTTTCTCGCGACGTTGCTGCTTTTTTTTACAGTAGTGGTAGTATTGTATCAGCAGCCAGCCACGTAAACACTCCCCCTTGAAATTCCTCCCGTAACCGGATTTTCAAACTCAATACAATGGGCCTCCACCGTCTGGAATACTGCACCAAGCCGGGCCGTGAATGCTTCGTCAGTCTCTCCATCTGCCCATAGTCCGAACACACCTCCGGGCAGGATGTGTTTGCGCATCGCAGTCAGCCCCTGTTCGCTGTAAAATGATGCATTGCATGGGTGCAACCAATGACGGGGTGAATGGTCGATATCCAGCAATACCGCGTGCACACGACGTGAAGGTTCTCCAGGGAACCACTCGACGTTCGGATCAAGCACGCATGCAAAAAAATCAGCCTGTCGCAGATTGCACCTGGGATCACCACACAACTGTTCACCCAGAGGAACCCAAGCACGCTGGTGCCACGCAATCACGGGTTCAAGCATTTCGATTACAACCAAGCGATCCACCCTACCACTTTCAAGTGCTGCAGCTGCGGTATACCCCAACCCGAGTCCTCCCACAACAACGTCCAGCTTGCCCAAAGATTCTGAAACCTTCGACAGTGACAATTCGGCCAATTGGGTCTCCGCCTCATGAAACAAACTCGACATCAGAAAGTGCTCGCCCAACTTGACCTCGTAGATGTCAATCCCCGGCAACTGTGGCGACTGTCGCCAGCGCAACATCAAATCACCAAGTGGTGTCGGAACATAATCAAGCCCTCGATACAAGATTGCCATTTCGCTGAATACTGGATGAAAAAAGGGGCTGCGTGCGCAACTTCGCCTTCGCAGCCCCCAAAGGATCGGTGGAGATATTGAAATAGCCCTCAGGGCTGTTTCAAACCCTTGAGAAACCGGAAGAGATCACTGTCCGTCGAAAGAATGATCATGGTATCCTTCGAAAGCGTTGCCTCCAAGGTTTCCATACTCTTGATGAACTCGTAATACGCTTCCACATCCTCACCACTTCCATACGCTTGTGCATAGATGGCAGAGGCCTCCGCATCTGCAGCACCCATGATTTCCTGAACTTGTCGGTAGGCTTCGGACTGAATGTTGCGCAACTCACGGTCACGCTGTCCAAGAATACGGGCGGCTTCACCTTCACCTTCACTTCGAAAGCGGGCTGCGATTTGTTCGCGTTCACTGATCATGCGCTGAAAAATCTGTCGCTGAACGTTTTCATTGTAATTCAATCGCTTGATGCGCAGATCCAATAGCTCAATACCGAGACCTGTGAGCGTCGGCTGGGCACTTGCAACAATCATACGCTCGATCTGATCACGCCCCACAGAAATGTCTTCGAGTTTGCCGATCACGTCGGAATCCAACTGTTTCATCTGCTCATCCAGTCGCGCCTCCCGGTTTTCTGAACGAACGATTTCAAGCAAAACGTGGTTTGCGATCGCTTCACGCGCCGCACTGTCGAGCAGGTCATCCAATCGCGAAAGCGCGGTAGATTCGTTGCGCAAGCGCAAGAAGAACTGCTTCGGATCGGAAATTCTCCAGCGTGCATAAGAATCAATGCGGATGAACAACTTATCCTTGGTTGGTAATTCGCTGCTTTCTCCGTCCCAGGAAAGCACACGTCGATCCAGTTTATTCACTTTGTGGATGAACGGGGTGCGCCAATGCAGTCCCGCCTCGGTCACAGGTTCACCCTGAATTTCGCCGAACTGGGTGATGATCGCCTGTTCGGTTTCGTTCACGATGTACAGACTCTGCGAAAGCACGATGATGCCCAAAACGAGTACAACAACGGCAGCGATGAGGGTGTTTAAAAATCGGTTCATATCAAATAGGGGTCAAGATTCAGGGATTGTTTTCTCCAAGCTGGAGCAAGGGCAGGACCGATTGGGCCTCCTGGTCCACGATAATCTTTCGACCCATCTCGGGGAGCAAGCGCTGCATGGTTTCGAGATACATTCGTCGCTGCGTAACATCCGGTGCTTTGAGATACTCTTCGAGCATGGCGTTAAAGCGGTTGACGTCTCCCTTGCTTCGGTTCACTCGCTCAGTAGCGTAACCTCGCGCTTCTTCAATCTGCTGCTCCGCCTGCCCCCGTGCGCGCGGAACTGCCTGGTTGTACTGGGACTTCGCCTCGTTGATGAGACGCTCCCGCTGCTGCTGCGATTCATTGACCGCGTTGAACGATGGGGCAACCTGGGCAGGAGGACTGACGCTTTGAAGCACAACCTGATCAATGCTGATTCCCATACCATACTCATCCATGAGCATCTGCAAACGTTCCTGGGCACGCGCCTGCATGCTCTGGCGACCTACGGTGATGATTTCATCGACTGTGCGGTCTCCCACAACCTGTCGCATGACCGACTCGGACGCATCGCGCATGGTAGTCACCGGTTGACGAACGTTGAACAGAAATGCCTTGGGATCCTCGATTCGATACTGCACACTCCATTCGACTTCCGCAGCATTGAGATCACCCGTCACCATCAGGGATTCGGCAAGGTAACTCTGTGAATCATAGCGGGTAGGTCCACTCTGCTGCACATTTCGGGTGCGATAGCCAAACTCCTCCCGATGCTGTCTTCGAGTCGCAATGGGATAGGCCCTGTCGATTCCAAACGGGATTTTGAAATGCAGACCCGGATCCGCAATGGTGTGAAATTTCCCAAATCGCAACACGACCGCCTGCTCTTCCGACTGCACGGTGTAAAAGGAAGAGTATACCCCATACACCAGTGCCAGCCCCAGCACAATGGATGCTACCCGTGTGATCTGGGCCTTGGGGTTGATTGGTATGACAATTTCTTTAGACATGATAATCAGACTGAGGGTTATAACGCATGGCCCTACGCTAAACTGGACCTCAACGATTGCAATCGATATCGAAACAATCGAACTCGTCACTTGAAACGAAGCGCATTTTCACCCAGTTCCGAAATACTGCTTTTATTGCGACAACGTGGGCGATCCCGTCGTTGTATCCCGGGTGGCAGCATTGTCAAAGACCAGTCCGGTTTCGTTGATCACACATTGCTCCTGATAATCATCATAATCGGTATTTACGGACCAAAGGTCATGCTTTCGATAGCCGAGATCAATGTTCTCAGCAGCAAGCAAACCCATCAGGATGCTATGATCCTGATTGTTGTATTTGAAGGAACCGTATCGACCGATCGGAGTCAGATTTGTGATGGGTTCCAGATGACGAATGACTGTCTCAACATGCGCGGAATATCCGATCTCGTATATCGGATAGCATCGGGGAATGGGAATTACTTTTCCATCCAGCACATCAGCACCTTCGATCAGTCCCGTCTTGCGCAAATCCTGCTCCGCACGCCGGATCAGCATGGCAGGAGACTCAGACCACATCGCATCGTCATCATTGCACCAGTATTCCAGCGCAAGAATGGTACCGCTCTCATCACCATAAAGTCCGGGAACCCAGTTTCGAAAGTTGGTAATCCTTCCAAACCCAATACCTTCCGAATGGCAATAGAGCCACTGATCTGCAAACAGATCCTCACGATTAACTTTGAGATAAACCAGAATGGTATTGCGGTACCGCAACGCATCCAGAGCAGCCTTGAGATCTTCTGACAATTGCGTGAACAGTGAACGAACCATGAGCGTCAATGGCATCGTGGAAATGACCTCGTCTGCCGGAATGAAGGTGCCATTCTGCAACTCCACTCCCGATACCCGATCACCCTTGAGACACACCTTTGCAACCGGGCATTCCAGTTCGACTCGTCCCCCAGCGGCACGGACTGCCGTCGCCATGCGCTCATAGACCATTCCCGAACCTTCAATCGGATACGCAAAGCAATCCACCAACGTCTTGTGTTTGGTCTTGGACCATCCGAATGCGCTTTTGATGGCCTCTCCCATGGAAAACTTCTTGATGCGCTGTGCCGCAAAATCCTTATCCAGCTTCGTACAAGGGATTCCCCACAACTTCTCACTGTAGGTTTTGAAGAACATTTCGTAGAGCTTGCGTCCAAAGCGGGCGATCACCCAATCTTCAAAGGTCTGCTGTGATGAGTCGGTTTTGCGAAGCCAGGTTGCCATGTAACTCAAGACACACTGCAATGCTTTGAAGGGTCCCATCGTCAATAACGCATTTACGGGCTTGAGTGGATAATGATAAAACGCCCCATTGTGGTAAATTCGGGTCAGGCGATTTACCATCGCATAATCGCGCCCAAGCACCTCTAGCCAGACTGCATTGATGCGGGGATCCTTGCTGAAAAAACGATGAGGCCCCAAATCCACCTTCTGGTTCCAAAGTTCAACGGTTCGGGAAAGCCCTCCCACCTGGGAGGATGATTCCAGCACGCACACTTGATGACCACGTTTGGCAAGTTCGTACGCAGCTGTAATACCGGCGGGACCCGCTCCAATGATAACGACATTTTTGGACATGAGAATAGGAGATAGATACGCCCGCAAAACAGTTTGACTTCTGAATGATGGTGGGGACGCGTGGCAGTGAAATCCGTAAAATCACTTATGCTTCTGAATTGCCGATGCATTGGCAACTCCAAAGCGGTATTGGCATCCCTCCGATTGGTCTCTCCAGCAATGGCGCTCCCTCTCGCTTTGGAATCGACCCAAGCGACTATTGCGTTGACCGAAATTCAGCAAATGCACAGCTTTAAGACGATGGGCCAACGCCCGCATCGTCGTTTGTCATGTCAAATCTTGCATTAGAATCACCCTTCGAAATCGCTCCTGATGTCGCATCCTCCAGCGACGACTACGCAACCCGCTTCAATGGATCTGTGGGGCAGTGGTTTCTGAAAATTCAAAATCAAGGCACCCAACACCACCTCAAGACAGCCCAACCGTGCAGGGTCATCGACGTTGGAGGGGGGCATGGTCAATCCATCGAATTGTTGCTCGAACTCGGACATCAGGTCACGGTCACCGGAAGTCATTCATCCTGTTCCAGTCGACTCGAATCCTATCTCGCTTCAAATCGCATTCGATTTGAGATTTGCCCCCTTACTCAATTGCCATTTGCTGATGCCTCGCATGAGATTGTGATCAGTTACCGCATGTTGACACACCTTGAGGACTGGAAAGGGTTCATTGCCGAACTAACCCGTGTATCCAGTCACCGCGTGATTGTCGACTACCCTACACAACGCAGCTTCAACTGTTTGAACGACTGGCTGTTCAGTTGGAAAAAAGGAGTCGAACGCAATACACGACGCTATCATGTCTTCCGGGAGCAGGAAGTGATCGACGCATTCAAAGCAGAGGGCTTCCGTCTGCGCTCTCGCTACGCCCAGTTTGTGTTTCCCATGGCACTGCATCGCGCACATAAAATGAAATTCCTCGCTGAAGGGATTGAGGGCTTGTGCCGTCTGCTCGGACTGAGCCATCTTTTTGCGTCTCCCGTTATCAGTTGTTTCGAAAAATCACCCGTGCAATGAAGGCCATCGTCGACTTTCATGTTCACTTCTACCCGCAGTATGGAATCGAGTCCTATTTGCATGCCTTCTGTAACCGAACCCAACCACTGCTTGATGTCGATGACCACCAATGCCTTACGCTCATGTGCCTCGTGGAGCGTCAGGGACAATATGTCTTCAACCAACTTGAATCCGGACACATCACGCTCAATTCACCCTGGCAGGTAGCTCCACTGGAACCTGGTCGCAGTCTGAAGATATCCTGCAGGGATCACACCATGATTCTCATCGCAGGTCGCCAGTTTGTCACTGCCGAACGCATCGAGATGCTCTGCCTTGGCGTTGATCTTGACCAACCTGATGGTCTCAATTCCGAGCAACTGTTCGCATCCATTCAAGCCGCAAAGGGTCTTCCCGTCGTAGCGTGGGCTCCGGGAAAGTGGATGTTCAAACGCCGCCGCGTGGTGCAGGCCCTGCTCAATCATGCATCACCCCAACAAATCGCGCTCGGGGATACCTCACTACGCCCGAGATATTTCTCCGGTGGAACCGTCTTTTCCAAAGCACTGCGTAGTGGTTATGTGATTCTCCCCGGCTCTGATCCCCTTCCCTTTAGTGGTGAATCTACGAAAGTCGGTTCGTATTTTGGAATAACGGATCTCAATCCCGACACGCCTGCCGCCAGCCTGTGGGAACAATTCCACACCGGAACGCTGGTAGTACAACCCAGTCGGCGTCCCAACTCCATCCTGGGAGTCATGAACCGAATGATCGCACACACGCTCGCCAAACGATCTCAGAACTCCACTCAGTGAACTCCAAAAAAGAAGTCCTGTTTATCTGCTCCCAGCCGTTTTTCGAATGGAGAGGATCTCCCATCCGAGTCGGGTTTGACCTGATGGCTCTTACCCGGGCCGGGTGGTTGGTTCGCTTTCTCACAATTCCTCATGGCAAGACCCGTGAAATAGAAAACGTGAGCATCCTACGATGCATTCCTTTGCCCGGAGTGAGAGAGCACTACGCCATTGGGCCGTCCATCGCAAAATTCATCTACGACCTGATTCATCTCTGCTACGGAATTCACCTGCTATCGAAGCATTCAGATCTGAAAGTTATTCATGCAGTCGAAGATTCCTGTCTGCCCGGTTATCTTCTCGCTAGCACTTTTGGTTTGCCACTTGTTTTTGAAAAACACTCCGACCCCGGTTCCTACAAGCAATCAGGAAAATTCTTCAAGAACCTTATCCTGAGTGCCTACCAACAATGGGAGCAGATTGTCATTCGCAAGGCCCACTCGATCATCGGAACCGGTGATGAGCTGGTTCAGCAAGTTCATGAAGTTGCCCCCGAAGCAGATGCATGGATTATTCCGGATATTCCGTCATCCCTCAGCATTCCAGATCCGGCCACCATTTCAACTTTGCGGGATTCTCTCGCTCACCAAGGACAGATTCTTGCAACTTATGTCGGTTCATTTGCGGTCTACCAAGGCATCGATTTACTCTTTGATGCAATGAGCCTGGCTCTGAAAGGTGACCCCAATCTGGTATTGATCATCATCGGAGGGAAGGAGCATGAAATTCAGGAACGAACCCAACAAATGCAGAAACAGGGAGTCTCAGATCGCGTTAAGTTTTTGGGATTTGTTCACCCCGATGAACTGCCCGCTTACCTTGCAGCATCAGACCTGCTGCTATCACCACGAATCTCTGGTCGAAATTCTCCACTGAAAGTTCTTGATTACTTAAAAGCGGAACGATGCATCATCGCCACAGACAATGCCGCCAATCGACAAATCCTCAATGAAGATGTCGCCTTGCTCAGTTCACCCGATTCAGCTTCATTTGCCAAGTCGATCCTCCAGGCATCAGGTGACGAAACGTTGCGAAACAGACTCGCAAGAAATGCAAAATCCCTTCTGCAATCCCGATATCATTTTGACTACTTCGAATCCCAGATTGCTTCACTATACAACCGCATCAATCATGCTGCGGGCAGATCCCCAATTGTTTGAACTTGAAGGGGCCGCCAATAAGCTCCCATTTTCATCGATCTGGTGAGGCCCACTCAACGAAAGAGGTTGTACTTCACAATCGCGTAGATTGCCCGCACACCATCCTTCCAGTTGATTTTTTTACCATCCTCGTAGGTTCTTCCGGAGTAGCTAATGCCGACTTCGTAAATGCGGCACTTTCGCTTCGCAATTTTCGCGGTAATTTCCGGTTCAAACCCAAAACGGGGTTCTTCGATTTTGATATCGCGGATGACATCAACACGGAACATCTTGTAACAAGTTTCCATGTCCGTGAGGTTGATATTGGTGAACATGTTCGAGAGGAACGTCAGGAACTTGTTCCCAATCATGTGCCAGAAAAAAACCACTCGGTGAGGACCTCCACCCAAAAACCGCGAGCCATAAACAACGTCAGCTTTGCCCGATAAAATGGGCTTGAGCAGGTTGCGGTATTCGGTCGGATCATATTCAAGATCCGCATCCTGGATGACAACGACATCCCCACGAACCTGAGCAAAGGCGGTATTCAGCGCAGCACCCTTTCCCTGGTTACGCTCATGAAAAAAGGGGCGGATAAGTGGATTTTGCGCCAACTTCTCAATCACATCGCGGGTCGAGTCCGTCGAACAATCATCCACAATCACAATTTCATGGATTTCCGTGCCACACCCCATTACGGCAGTGACCAAGCTCGCCAAGGTGCGCTCTTCGTTGTACACAGGAATGACGACCGAAAGTTTCGGTCGCCATTCCTGATTTAAAATCTGAGATGCGTCAGTCAATGCGCCGCGCTCCCGATGGAATTAGTCTTGTTTCTCTTCTGCTACCGGTTCAGCATCATTTTCAGCTTCAGTAGATGCTTGTGCTTCGGAAGCCGGTTTGACTTCTGCTTTCTCTTCCTTCTTGGACTGATTTGCCTGCTTTTTGGTCTTCGGCTTGGAGTAACCCTCATCGTCCGCTGCAATCAGTTCAATGATGGCGATTTCCGCAGCATCACCGATGCGATGACCCAACTTATAGATGCGGGAGTATCCACCTTTGCGTTCCAAAAATGCATCCACCTTTTCATTGAAAAGAACCGCTACTGCGTCCTTATTGCGGATTTTGGAAATCGCCTGGCGACGGTAGTGCACTGCCGCTGCCCGATTCTCGCTGGTTTTTGCCTTTTTTGCGAGCGTGATGATTTTCTCAACAAAAGGACGGAGTGCCTTGGCTTTTGCCAGCGTCGTTTCGATCCGACCATGAATGATCAGGGAACTCGCTAGATTGGCCATCAGAGCAGCACGGTGCTCTTTTTTTACACCAAGGATATGACGATGCTTATTATGACGCATTGTTCTGAAATTAAGTGGTTAAAGATTCGGGTGCGTTATTCACCCTTTTTATCGAGCAAACGCTCATCTATCTGCATGCCCAGTGAAAGGCCAAGCTGCTCAAGTTTTGCCTTGATTTCGTTGAGAGACTTTTTCCCGAAGTTACGATACTTGAGCATTTCCTGCTCACCCTTCATCGCCAATTCGCCGACTGTCGTGATGTTCGCATTGTTGAGACAGTTTGCAGCACGAACTGAAAGTTCAATTTCATTCACACTCATGTTGAGCAGTTTGCGCAAACGGTTCTGCTCTTCACTGATCTCCTTGTTTTCACTCTCAAACTCGACTTCTTCGTTGCTGACTTCATCGAAGACATCCAAGTGATGTTTCAAGATCGATGCGGCATGTTTGACAGCATCATCAGGAGTGATTCGCCCATCCGTCGTTACTTCCAGAAGCAATTTGTCATAATCGGTCATCTGGCCCACACGCGTATTTTCAACAGCATATTTCACCAGACGGATAGGGCTGAACAGGGAGTCGATAGCGATCACGCCGATGGCCTGACCTTCTTCCTTGTTGTCTTCACCAGTCGCAAATCCACGACCCACCTGAACCGTGATTTCCGCATAAAAGCGCATCTTGCGGTCAAGATGACAAATTACCTGCTCGGGATTCAGAATCGATACACCCGACACTTCCTGAATGTCTGCAGCCGTAATGACTCCATCCCGTTCGACATCCAAAGTCAGCATGACCGGTTCCTTCTTCTCAGACGAGACAAGGACCTTCTTCAGGTTGAGAACGATATCGGTTACATCCTCAAGCACGCCATCAATGCTCTGGAATTCGTGTTGAACACCATCGATCTTGATCGACGTGATTGCAGCACCTTCAATGGAACTCAAAAGCACCCGACGAATCGCGTTGCCCAGAGTATGTCCATAACCGGTTTCGAACGGTTCGGCAATGAACTGAGCGTAGGTTTCAGAAGCAGTTTCCTCAACCTTTGAAAGGATTTTCGGAAGCTCGAATTTTGCAAGACGTTTGGCCATAACTATAAGGATATCGGGAACAGAGGGTTATCGGCTATAGAATTCCACGATCAGCTGAACGTTGATCGAAGCATCAGCCTCGTCCGCATTGGGCAGACGACTCACATTAACTTTCAGCGCGTCAGCGTTGAGCGCGAGCCAGGGTGGTACCGGACGGTACTGACTGTCTTCCACATTGCGCGTGCCGAGTTGCCGTGACGACGAGCGATCACGCACTTCAATTTCATCACCCGCACTTACTTGGAAACTGGGGATGTCGACTTTTTGTCCATTGACCAGAATGTGGCCATGAGTGACAAACTGTCGTGCCGCCTGGCGGGAACGTGCGAGTCCTGCGCGATAAATCACATTATCAAGGCGCGTCTCGAGCATCTGGATAAAAATATCGCCCGTGACACCCTTTTTATTCTTCGCACGATCAAATGTCAGGCGAAACTGTTTTTCAGTCAGGCCGTACATGTAGCGGAGCTTTTGCTTCTCATTCAGTCCGAGCGAATAGTCGGACATCTTACGACGCAGGCGCGGACCGTGTTGTCCGGGAGGATAGGAACGACGTTCGAACGCTTTGTTGGGTGCAAAAATTGGCATCCCGAACTTGCGGTTCATGCGGGTAGTGGGTCCAGTGTATCTCGACATGGTATGCTAAAATTGAGTTGAAATCTATTGCAGCGCTCCGGTGGCTGAATTAGGCGCGACGACGCTTTTTGGGGCGGCACCCGTTATGTGGGACTGGCGTTGCATCAATGATGCTGTTCACCGTCAAGCCCAGGGCCTGAATCGCTCTGACAGCACTGTCACGGCCCATCCCGGGTCCCTTGATCTTCACGATGACTTCCTTCATGCCATGCGACATGGCGACGCGTCCCGCTGTCTGCGTAACCACCTGGGAAGCATAGGCAGTGGACTTGCGGGAACCGCGAAAATTACACTTTCCAGCTGAACACCAGGAGATGACATTACCCTGCATGTCCGAAAACGAAACCTTGGTATTGTTGAACGTTGCCAAAACGTGGCAAATTCCATGGGTAACGTTCTTGCTGCCCTTTGCCTTACGGATTTTGAGGTCAACCTCGTCCTTTAGCAGATCCGCAGCAGTTTCCTTCTCGGCCTTGCGAGATTCAAAAAGCTTCTCGTCCGCAGTGAGTTCACGCTCGGGCTTCGATGCTTCTGCAGATTCCACTTCTTCGGCACCCTCGGCGGCTGCCTTTTCTTCGACTTCCTTGTTATCTTTTTCGGACATTTTCGTTCAAAAGTTATTTTTTACGTACCACACCGACCGTCTTGCGACCTCCCTTGCGAGTCCGTGCATTTGTACTGGTTCTCTGCCCGCGACAGGGGAGTCCACGGATGTGGCGCATTCCCCGGTAGCACTTGACTGCCTGAAGTCGCTTGATATTGCCAAGCACTTCACGGCGCAGGTCACCTTCCACCATCATGCGCTGCTCAGTAATCAAAGAAGTCAGCTTGTTGAGCTGCTCTTCACTCAATTCGTGGGAGCGCGTAGCAGGATCAATTTCAGCATCCTTGACGAGCTTTGCTGCACGAGTTGGCCCAATTCCATAAATGTAGCGAAGCGCGTATTCGATCCGCTTGTTATTGGGAATGTCGACTCCTAAAATTCTTGGCATACGTGATTGTAGACAGGTTGATATGAAAAAAAGGGATAGAAAACCGGACTAATCTGCATTTGTCAAGATTTCTACTCCATCAGATAAAATTAAAACTGTGTGCTCAAAATGAGCGGAGGGCAAACCATCATTTGTAACAACGGTCCATCCATCTTCGAGAATGCTAACTTCCTTGCGACCCATATTCACCATCGGCTCAATGGCAAGCGTCATGCCCGGAAACAGCTTCGGACCAGTGTTTCGACGACCATAGTTCGGAATCTGCGGATGCTCGTGCATTTCGACGCCGACCCCGTGCCCCACAAATTCTCGAATGACGCTGTACCCGGCCTTCTCGACCGTTCGCTGAATCGCATTGGAAATGTCACCGACTCGATTTCCCTTCAACGCTTGATCGATTCCACGCTTCAAGGCGTGCTGTGTGGATTCGAGCAATTGCTGTTTTGCTTCAGTCGTATTTCCAACGATGATGGTTCGGGCATTATCGCCGATGTATCCGTTGTACTTTACGACAACATCGAGACTGACCACATCACCGTCTTCAATGGTCCGGTGTAAGGATGCAATCCCGTGCACCACCTCATCATTGATGGAGATGCAAGTGTAGCAAGGAAAGCGATTTTTGGACCCAGGGTATCCAAAACAGGCACTCTCAACCCCCAATCGATCCATGGCACGTTTGCCGAGTCGATCAAGGTCATAGGTTGTCATGCCGACTTCAGCGGCATGAACCATCTCGGAAAGAACAATCGCGGCCCGCGAACAGGTCTCGCGCATCAGTTTGATTTCGTCAGCAGATTTGATGGGAATCCGCGACTCCGTCTCCCGACGAAGCGTTCGACTGGATGCAGAAGAAGCCATCCGTGAAGCCTAGTTGATAACGGAAGCAACCAGTCCAAACAGGAACAGGATTACCGCCAAAATAATCAACGGACGCCACACTCTCCAGAATTCCCGAACATCGGAAGCCTCCATGAGCTGGCGGTTGCGGAGTGCCGCACTGCGACCCTTGATGCGTCCCTTTTTCAGGAAGCCATCGTAGTGACGCTGCAGTAGATAAGTTTCAATCTGACGCATGGTGTCCAGCGCCACACCAACAACGATCAGGATGGCAGTTCCTCCAAAAAAGCTCGAAACGAGATAAGGGATGCCAAACTGGAAGGAAAGCAGGTCTGGGAAAACGGCAATCACTGTCAGAAATACTGCTCCCGCAAGAGTCAGGCGCGTCATGATGAAATCAAGAAACCGTGCAGTGGGTTCACCAGGACGCACACCGGGAATGAAACCTCCCGACTTCTTGAGGTTATCAGCAATTTCAACGGGTTTAAACATCAGCGAAACCCAGAAATAACTGAAACCGAGAATCAACGTTGCAAACGCCACGTAATAAAATGTCTCTCCCTGGGTCAGGTGAGCAGCAATATCATTCAGAAAGACAAGATTCTGGTTGATCCCTCCCAGCAACTGCAGAAGCTGTGCCGGAAAAATGAGAATCGCACTTGCGAAAATGATCGGCATGACGCCGGAATAGTTGATCTTCAGCGGCATGAAGGAACTCTGCCCCCCATAAACCTTCTTACCGACCATGCGCTTGGCATATTGAACGGGAATCTTGCGCACCACCTGGGTGATGGCCACAACCCCCATGATGACGGCGAAGAGCAGCACCACCATGATCACCGCATGGGGAACGCCCCACTGAGGGGAATCCACTCCAACCGGCATCACAAACATCTGGTAAGTCATCACCATCGCTCGTGGCAGATCCGCGAGAATCCCAATGGTAATCAGCAGTGAAATCCCGTTCCCCACTCCATTTTGGGTGATTTGCTCACCCAACCAGGTCAGGATCATGGTGCCCGTGGTCAAAAACAGAACCGACGTGAGAAAAAACCACACACCACTTCCGATGACAATTGATTCGCGGAAGTCGGCACCCAGCAAGACACCAGGATTCACATCAAGCGCACGCACCAGCATCGCACCCTGCACAACACAGATGATCAGGGTCAGATAGCGCGTATACTGTGCGATCTTTTGCCGTCCCACTTCGCCTTCCTGTTGCAGTCGAGCCAGTGAGGGCACGATCGCACCCATCAACTGCATCGCAATGGACGCACTGATGTAGGGCATGATTCCCAATGCAAAAATGGCACCATTGAACAAGGCACCACCGGTAAACATGTTCACCAATCCAAACAGTCCACCGCCAGAATTGGCAGCCTGACTGGCGAGAAACTCCTTGATCGGAGTCGGATCCACACCAGGCAGGGGAATGTTGGCTCCCACACGAGCGATGAACAACATCGCGATCGTGAAGAAGATTTTTTGCCGCAACTGCGGAATCTTGAGGCAATTGGTGAAAGCTGAGAGCATTGTGAAGAAAGATTAGGACTCGGAAGATGCGTCGTCAGATGGCGATACAATGATCACCTTACCGCCGGCTTTTTCAATTTTTGCGACCGCTGCTGCGGATGCTTTGGTCACCTCAACGGTGTAAGCACTCTTCACCTCACCCATCGAAAGTAACTTGAGATGGCGCGCACTCTTGGGAGCGTGTCCCTTTTCGATCAATACCTTCAGGTTGATCGTTTCAGAGGCATCATACTTCGAAAGGTCGCGAACATTGAGTACTTCAAAGTTCGTGCGGTGGCGATAGTTGTTGAAGCCGCGATGGGGTGATTTCAGGTAAAGGGGCATCTGGCCACCTTCAAAGCCCGGACGTACACTATAGCCCGAACGAGCCTTACTGCCCTTTTGCCCGCGACCACAGGTTTTTCCGTGCCCATTTCCCTCACCCGATCCGACACGTCGTTTGCGACGGTTTGCACCGTTGCTGTGAATGATTGAATTCAATTCCATGATAATGATCTCCGATTAACGTTGAGAGCCAGGGGATGCAAGGGTCAAGCCTCGACAGCAGAAGCGACCTCCTTGCCGCGCAATTCGCGGACCTGCTCGTAGGTACGAAGCTGCTTGAGTCCATCCAGGGTTGCCTGTACCACGGCAAGCTGATTGTTCGAACCCAATGATTTGGAAAGCACATTCTTCACACCAGCAGCCTCGAGTACAGCGCGCACTCCACCACCAGCGATGACTCCAGTACCTGCGCCAGCAGGCTTCAGCAAAACGCGTCCACCATCGGCTTCACCGATCACCTCGTGGGGAATGGTTTCACCCTTGAGGTTGATTTTCTGCATGCGCTTTTTTGCCTGCTCGCTGCCCTTGCGGATGGCCTCCGGTACTTCTTTGGCCTTGCCAAATCCGTAACCGACGCTTCCCGCTCCGTCGCCAGTCACAACCAGAGCCGCAAAACTGAAGCGACGTCCTCCCTTGACCACCTTGGCGCAACGATTGATGTGGACAACCTTTTCAATCTGGGTGTCGTCCGATTCTTCAAATACTTGTGGAGCTTTTCTCATAATGACTAGAAATTGAGGCCGCCTTCACGGGCTGCATTGGCAAAGGCCTTCACGCAACCGTGGTAGATGCGTCCCGCACGGTCAAATACGACCAGTTCGATGTTTTTCGCTTTCGCCTGCTCAGCAACGAGTTTACCAAGCTTCTCTGCACCTGCCACATTCGGCTTGATGCCCTCTTCCTTGAGATCCTTGCCGAGGGTAGAGAGATACAGAAGCGTCGTGCCAGTAGTATCATCAATGCACTGTGCATAGATGTGTTGATTGCTGAAATGCACGCAGAGGCGTGGGCGCTCGGGAGTACCCCGAACTTTTTTGCGGATTCTCCAGCGGCGTTTCTGCTTTAAAACTTTTTTGTGGTCGAGACTCATGACTTGCTACCTGTTAAGCGGTTTTCTTGCCTTCCTTGCGGCGAACGAACTCGCCAACAATGCGAACACCCTTGCCCTTGTAAGGCTCCATGGGGAAATACTGTTTCACACTCGCTGCAAGCTGACCAACAACCTGTTTGTCGATTCCCTCGATCTTCATCTTGGTGTTTCCATCCATGGTGACGGCAACGCCCTCTGGAATCTTGTGGTGAATCGGGTGGGAATATCCCAGTGAGAGGTCAAGAATGTCTCCTTTAACCTCCGCTTTGAATCCCACACCAGAGATTTCAATCTGCTTCGAATAGCCATCAACCACACCGATCACCATTCCGTTCAAAATAGAGCGGGCAGTGCCATACATGGCCTTGGCCAAGCGACTGCTGTCACGAGGGGTCACCTCGATCTGACCCTCATTCTCGGAAATGGAAACCGAGCTGTGGAAACTCTTGGTGAGTTCGCCCTTGGGGCCTTTGATCGTGACCGTATTTCCTTCAATCTTGCAACTAACCTTTTCAGGGATCGCAACGGGTAATTTTCCAATTCGGCTCATGTTGTTACCAGACTTTACAGATCACTTCGCCACCAACGTTTTCACGGCGAGCTTCTCTGTCATTGAGAATTCCCTTCGGAGTCGACAGGATCGAATATCCAATGCCGCCCAAAACCTTGGGGATTTCAGTTACTTTGGTGTAGGCGCGACGACCCGGTTTGCTGACCCGTTGAATGTCGGTCAGCGTAGGGACTCCAGCCTGATTATACTTCATCACAACCTTGAGTTGCTTGATTCCGTTTTCAGCAGCTTCCACCGAATAATCGGTGACATAGCCCTGTTCCTTCAGAATGCGAAGAATTCCTTCACGGGTGTTCGAGTGGGACGTGCTCAATTCCGACTTGCCTGCTTTGGCACCGTTGCGGAGCACGGTCAAAAAATCTCCTATTGTATCGTGTGCGGACATCGAATGTTTTCCTGTTTTTGGGTTTTCGGTTCGACGGTATGGATTACCAGGATGACTTGGTGACACCTGGGATTTTCCCTTCATTCGCCAGTTCGCGGAAGGTCAGACGGGACAATCCAAACTTGCGGATGTAACCCCGCGGACGACCCGTTACCGAGCAACGGTTGCGCGCCCGAATCGGACTGGAATTGCGCGGCAGTTTTGTCAACTTGCGCTGTGCCGCATAGAAATCCTCATCCGAAACATCCGGATCAGCCATGATGGCCTTGAGTGCATCCCGCTTCGCGGCGTACTTTTCGATCAGGCGAACCCGCTTGAGATTGTGCTGAATCTTTGATTTTTTAGCCATTGCGTTGCTCCGAAGTTATGCTGCCTGGGTTTGTGATTGGTTCTTGCGGAACGGAATCCCGATCGCCGCGAGCAGCTCGCGACCTTCAGCATCGGTCTTGGCAGAGGTCACAATCGTGATATCCATACCCAGATTGATGTGTTTGGCATCGGCAGAAATTTCCGGAAAAATCGTGTGCTCCGCAATTCCAATCGTGTAATTTCCATTTCCATCCAGCTTCGCGGAAAGTCCGCGAAAGTCACGAATGGCAGGAAGCGCAAGATTGATAAAGCGGTAGAGAAAATTCCACATTTTTTCGCCACGCAGCGTCACCTTCACGCCCACAGGCATTCCCTCACGCAACTTAAAGTTGGAAACACTGATGCGAGCCTTGGTAACAATCGGCTTCTGACAGGCGATTAATGCAATATCCCGCACAGCGTCATCCTGGTATTGTTTGTCCTGCTTGGACCCGACACCAGAATTGATCACCACCTTCACCACCTTGGGCACCTCGTGGAGGTTTTTGTACCCGTGAGCCTTCATCAACTCAGGTACGATTTTCTCTTCATAAAGAGACTTCAGGACTGACTTCACCTTACTCATTGGAATTATCCCTTCTTCTGTTGGCGTGCATCAAAACGCTCTGCACTCATCACATTCGAACTGTGAAGCGGTGCTTCCCGTTCAATAATGCCACCTTCTTCCTCGGCACTGCGTGCCTTAACATGTTTCTTGCGGAGATTGACACCCTCGATCACGACGCGATCCTTGCGGGGGAGCACTTGCAGAATCTTTCCGCGCTGGCCCTTGTTCGCACCGCTGATGACGACAACCTCTTCACCTCTTTTGATCTTCTTATTCATCTTACAACACCTCCGGTGCGAGGGAAATAATCTTCATGAACTTCGCACGCAATTCGCGGGCAACAGGTCCAAATATGCGGGTTCCAATCGGGTTACCCGCATCGTTAATGATCACGACCGCATTCTCATCGAAGCGGAGTGAACTGCCATCCTGACGTTTGATCGGTGCCTTCGTGCGCACGACCACGGCCTTCACTACAGCACCCTTCTTCACATTCGAATCCGGTGCGCGCTCGGTAACGTGACAGACAATCACATCTCCGACAGACGCTGTTTTCTTGGCCTGGCCCAGACGACGAATCATCTTTGCCGACTTGGCACCACTGTTGTCAGCGATCGCCAAAACACTTTCCATTTGAATCATAACCTACGATCTCCTCTTTCAGGTGTTTAACCGACAATCGGTGCCTTTTCGACGACGCGAACCACTCGCCAGCGCTTCAGCTTGCTGACCGGACGGGTCTCCATGATTTCAACCTTGTCACCTACTGCACACTCATTTTTTTCGTCGTGGGCGTGAACAACGGTCTTGCGCTTGATCTCCTTCTTGTAGAGAGCATGCGGAATCTTATAAAAATAGACGACCTTGATGGACTTGTCTCCACTGCGGGAGGTGACCACACCTGTCAGTTGTTTTCTCTTGTTTCTTTCGCTCATGGTCGATTGGGTTAGGCCGCTGTCGATTCGGCTTGCTTCTTGAGGTTCAGGTATGTGTTCAGGCGAGCGATCTGTTTGCGAAGCTCTTTCAAACGGTGAGGATGCTCCACCTGCCCTGTCTGCTTGCGCAGGCGAAGGTGAACGAGTTCATCCTGGGTCTCCCGAATCTTATGTTCGAGCTCTGCGATGCTGAGCTCCTTGAGTTCTGTTTTCTTGGCCATCGGTGTTGTACTCCTCTGTCGGTCTTATTCCTCTTCCTTGCTGATGAAGCGGCATGCCACTGGCAACTTGGCATCCGCCAGACGCATGGCTTCGCGGGCAACCCCGATCGGACATCCGGATACTTCATAAAGCACGTTTCCGGGACGGACTACTGCGACCCAATATTCCACGTTGCCTTTTCCCTTACCCATGCGGGTTTCCGCAGGCTTCTTGGTAACAGGCTTTTGGGGGAAAACACGGATCCATACTTTGCCCTTTCTCTTCAAATGACGGTTGATCGCAATACGAGCCGCCTCAATTTGCTGAGAAGTCAGTTTGCCGCGCTCCAGAGTCTGGATCGCGAAGTCACCGAAGGCGATCGAATCTCCGCGTTTTGCTTTCCCGCGGATGCGACCCTTGTGGACCTTTCTGTATTTGGTTCTGTTCGGTATGAGTGCCATTTGAAAAGAAGTTTGGAATGGGAATTATTGGTTGCTGTCGTCTTCGTTGGGCAAACAAATCCAGCACTTCACGCCAATGATACCGTAAACGGTTTTTGCCTCAGCGAAGCCATAATCGATGTTCTCGCGAAGCGTGTGTAGTGGAACACGACCCGCCCGTTGTTGTTCAGTCCGGGCAATCTCGGCTCCGCCAAGACGACCCGAACACTGGATACGAATGCCATCTGCGCCCAAAGCCATGGTGGTTTGCACCGTTTTCTTCATTGCGCGACGGAACGAGATACGTCGTTCCAGTTGTAAAGCTACATTGGCCGCTACCAACTGAGCGACCAGCTCAGGTTTCTTGACTTCCTGGACATCCACGATCACATCGCGTCCGACGAGCTTTGCCAATTCTTCCTTGAGCTTGTCCAGTTCCTGTCCCTTGCGCCCGATCACAAATCCGGGACGAGCCGTAAAGATCTTTACCCGCACACGGTTCGAGGCCCGCTCGATCATGATGTTGGAAACCGATGCGTAACGCAATTTGCCGTCAAGAAACTTGCGGATCTTGTAATCTTCGGCGATCAGAGCAGGAAATTCCTTCTTGCCAGCGTACCAGCGCGATCTCCAGTCACGTCGTACTGAAAGCCTGAAACCAATTGGATTTACTTTTTGTCCCATATGAAATGCTCCGGGTTATGAATCAGAAAGAACGATTTGAATGTGACTCATGCGCTTCTTGTATGGATGAGCCGAACCTCTCGCTGCCGGGCGAAAACGCTTAAGCGCGGGGCCTTCATTCACAATCGCGGATTTGATGGTCAGCGCATCAGCCGACAGGTTTGCATTGTTCTCGGCGTTTGCGATCGCAGACTGCAGGGTCTTCGACACCAGTCGAGCTGATTTGCGAGGAATGAACTTCAACAAATCCACTGCTTCCGATGCATTCCTTCCCTGAATCACACGGGTGATTTCACGAGCCTTCTTCGGAGAAATCCGGGAATACTTGGTAAGTGCTCTTATTTCCATTTTGCTGCAAAGTTTATTGTTAAGGATGGTTCATCAGGCCTTGCTCAGGCATAGATGAACCCTGTTCCGTAGTAGTTTGGTTGATGGTTTGCGACGGTCAGGGCAGGTCCAGTGCGCTGAAGCTCAGCGCCGGATTTCCCGCAAGTGCAAGCTGTTGCAATCCCAACCACGAGGTTACCTTATTTGTGAGTGTGCGGGCTGTGACCCTTGAAGGTTCGGGTGAGTGCAAACTCACCGAGTTTGTGCCCTACCATGTTTTCAGTCACATACACGGTCAGAAACTTGTGGCCGTTGTGAACATTGATGTTCAATCCCACAAAATCCGGAGTGATGGTCGAACGCCGGGACCAGGTCTGAATCGGTTTGCGAGAGTTCGTCTCCTGGGCCTCGAGGACTTTTTTCATCAGTCCCGGGTCAACAAAGAATCCTTTTTTGATTGATCTAGACATATTTCGTGATGCTTCCGGAAATTATCGACTGAACTTCCGGCCGTTGCGACGGACCAGAATTTGACTGTTGCTCGGGTTGGAGCGGCTGCGGGTTGGATATCCCTTTGCCAGTTGACCCCACGGTGACATCGGATGACCACCACCCGAAGTTCTTCCTTCTCCACCACCCATCGGGTGATCGACCGGATTCATGGCTACCCCACGGACACGGGGGCGACGTCCCAGCCAGCGGTTGCGTCCGGCTTTGCCAATCGTTGCATTCTGGTGCTGGCTGTTGCCAACACTTCCGATGGTCGCCTTGCAGTCTGCATTGACCATGCGAACTTCTCCAGAGGGAAGCTTGATGATGGCCTTTTTACCATCAATGTTTACCAGCTGGGCAGCATTTCCTGCAGATCGCGCCAACTGGGCGCCCTTGCCTGGGAGCAATTCCACACAGTGGATCCTGGTTGCAGGTGGAATGAAGCGCAACGGCATGCAATTGCCGACTTCAACGTCTACCTTCTTGTTGGAACTGACGAGCTTTGACCCTACCTTCACGCCGTCTGCAGCGATAATGTAGGCTTTTTCTCCGTCAGGATACTGCACGAGGGCAATGTTGGAAGAACGATTCGGATCGTATTCAATCGCAATCACCTCTGCAACTTCATCGTGGCGTGCACGTCGAAAGTCGATGATACGGTAAAGGCGCTTGTGCCCACCTCCGCGACGACGGGAAGTGATACGACCATAGGTATTTCGACCCTTTTTCCGATGATTGCTCTCGGTCAGTGCTTTCTCCGGGCGCTTCTTTGCAACCTCAGATCGGTTGTGCACGTAAAAGCGCTGACTGGGAGTTACAGGTTTTGTTTCAATTAAAGCCATTTTTGTGATCTCCTATGCCTTATCAGACCAATTCGATCGCACTACCCTGCTTGAGCGTGACGATTGCTTTTTTCATTCCGCGCTTGGTGCCCATCTGGTTGCGATTGTACCGGCTGCGCTTCTTAACGGACTTGGTATTGAGGATGTTGACGCGGACGACCTCTACCTTGAACAGCTGTTCAACTGCAGCAGCGACGTCTTTCTTGTCAGCATCGGGATATACTTCGAAGGAATACTGATTGTTATTCGCCGAAAGCGCGGTCGCTTTTTCGGTCACAATCGATTCTTTGAGAACTTTTGAAGCATTGATCATGATTCGGCTCCTTTGATGCGGGCGATCAACGAATCGGTCCCTTTTTCAGTGATGATAATTCGCTGGTATGCCAGCAGATCCAACGGATTCAAACTTGCCGGATCCACCATGCCAACGCGTTCAATGTTGCGAACGGAAAGCGCCGTTTTGGCATCAAAAGTATCGTCAATCAGCAATACCTTACCATCCGGTGCGATTTTCGAGATGATTTGATTCATCACCTTCGTCTTAATCTCATCCGTCTGGAGGCTCTCGATCAGGTCGATACGTCCGTCGCTTGCACGCTCAAAGAGAGCACGCTTGAGTGCCAGCAGTTTCACCTTGCGGTTCACCTTTTCGGAGTAGTCGCGGGGCTTGGGCCCAAACACAACGCCACCTTTTCTCCAGATAACGGTGCGGCGGGATCCCTGACGGGCACCACCCGTTCCCTTTTGACGAAAGGGTTTTTTACCTGTGCCGCTGACTTCCGCACGAGTCTTCGTCGAAGCCGTTCCCTGGCGCTGATTATTGCGCACCGCCAGCACATACTGACGAAGGGCGTGTGCTCCTTTGTCTCCCTCAAGAACAGGCCATTCTGCGACCTCCTTGTCGGAGGAACTGGAAGCGTCCGGTGTGTAACATTTAAATTTCATAGCGAGTCTTTCCCTTCCCTTATGCAACCTGCTTGTTCCGGTTCTTCACTGCTGTGCGCACGGTAACCAACGAACCGTTTGAACCAGGAACACTACCGCGAACCAGAATCAGATTCTTCTCCGGCAGCACTTTTACAACCTGAAGGTTCTGAACGGTGCGACGCACATCCCCCATGTGTCCGGGCATCTTTTTTCCCTTGATGATGTGTCCAGGCCACTGGCACATTCCGAAAGAACCACCACGTCGGTGAAACATCGAACCGTGACTGGCGGGTCCTCCACCAAAATTGTAGCGCTTCACAACGCCCTGAAAACCACGTCCCTTTGAGGTACCGATGACATCGATCATCTGTCCGGCCTTGAACGACTCAGCCGTGAGCACATCACCCACGTTTACGCCACTGGCGTCGTCAACGCGAAATTCCTGCAAGTGAACCAACCCACTCTGCTTCGCTTTTGAGAGGTGACCCAACTTCGCCTTATTGAGGCGACTGTCCTTCTGTTCCTTAAATCCGATCTGGACTGCGTTATACCCATCTTTTTCTGCGGTCTTCACCTGCGTGACGGGGCAAGGTCCAACTTGGACAACAGTGACAGGGTGCAGACGATTGTTTTCGTCAAACACCTGAGTCATACCTATTTTTGTACCTAATAGACTTACGTTCATAGCTAAGCGGCAGGTGGCTTGGAAAGCCGTTTCGATTAGACCTGCTTTAGTTTGTAACAAATGTGAAAACGGCTGATTAAAACAGCGGCGTTAAATAAATCAAGCTCTATTCGGAAAATATTTTGATCCGAACATTCAACTTACCTTTCCTGGATTTTTTGCAGACCCGAAGCCGGATTTCCGATACACGGTTCCGGCTCACAAATCCGCTCAACCTCAGACATTGATGGTGATATCGACACCCGCTGGCAGGTTGAGCTTCTTCAGCTCATCCACGGTGGCCGCTGTCGGTTCGATGATATCGATCATGCGCTTGTGCGTGCGGATCTCGAACTGATCCATCGATTTCTTGTCCACGTGAGGTGAGCGGTGTACAGTGAATTTTTCGATGCGGGTCGGCAACGGAATCGGTCCCGCCACACGAGCACCGGACCGCTTGGCGGTCTCGACGATTTCACTCGATGACTGATCGATCACGCGATAGTCAAAACCTTTGAGTCTGATACGGATTCTTGCTTGTTTCATCTGAAACCCTTATTGTTGTTTGGTTAATAAATTAGTAGGATGTATCAATGATACGCTGGATGATTCCGGATGGAACCTCCTCAAAGTGTGACGGCTCCATCGAATAACTCGCACGACCCTTGCTGAGCGAACGCACATCAGTCGCGTAGCCAAACATCATTTCCAGAGGAACCATTGCCTCAATGATGCTCAGTCCTTTTTTCGAGTCGATGTGCTGGATCTGCCCCCTTCGACGATTCAAGTCGCCCATGATGTCTCCCTGAAACTCTTCGGGGGTACTGACTTCAACCTTCATCATCGGTTCAAGCAGTATGGGCTGGGCATTCTTAAACGCCTCTTTTGCCGCAAAGATTCCCGCCATTTTGAATGCCATTTCAGAGGAGTCAACTTCATGAAAGGAACCATCCAGCAGGGATACCCGAAAATCGACGACGGGGTAACCGGCTACCACACCATTGTTGGCCGCCTCGCGAATACCATCCAGCGCAGGTTTGATAAATTCTTTGGGAATCACACCACCCTTGATGCGACTGTCGATTTCGATGCCTTGCCCACGGCGAAGCGGTTCGATCTCAATCACCACATGGCCATACTGACCCTTCCCGCCGGATTGGCGGATAAATTTGCCCTCACTCTGCGTGGCGGCAGATACCGTTTCGCGATAGGCGATCATGGGGCGTCCCGAGTCAGCGCCGACCTTGAACTCCCGGAAGAGTCGGTCTCGAATAATCTCAAGGTGCAATTCACCCATACCAGCGATGATGGTCTGCCCCGTTTCCGGATCCGTCTTCACAGTAAAAGTCGGATCTTCCTCTGCCAATCGCTGCAGTCCAATCGCCATTTTTTCCTGATCGGCAACCGTTTTGGGTTCAATCGAAAGTGAAATGACTGGCTCTGGAAAGGAGGGAGGCTCAAGGCGAATATCCAGCCCTTTCACAGCAAGCGTATCCCCGGTGACCACTTCCCGCACTCCAACCAGCGCACAGATGTCTCCGGAAAACACTTCATCCACATCTTCGCGGCTCTCGGCCTTCAGCACCAGCAGGCGGCTGATGCGCTCCGTTTTGCCCGTGCGCGGATTCCACAAAACCGCACCTTTTTTCAAGTTGCCGCAGTAGGTGCGAAAAAACACGAGTTTACCCACATAAGGGTCGTTCCAAAGCTTAAAAGCGAGACCCGCCACTTTTGCCTGATCATCGGGTGAGATCAGAACTTCCCTGCCATTCGAATCTTCCCCACGCATTGGCGGAACGTCGAGCGGACTCGGCAGGTAAGCGACTATGCAATCGAGCAAAAACTGCACACCCTTGTTCTTGAAAGCCGTACCGGGTATCACTCCAATAAATGCAAGCGATGCAGTCGCCTTGCGAATGGCCCGCATGAACACATCAACCGGAATGTCGAGTCCTTCCAGATACAGGTGCGCAAGCTCGTCATCATGATCCGCAACCGCCTCAATCAATCCCTCGCGGTACTGCTCAGCCTCCAGTCGCATGGACTCGGGGATTGCAACCGTATCAAAGTTCACACCCAGCGGATCCGTTTCATCATACAGGTAAGCAACATTGCGCACGAGATCCACCATGCCGCGAAAATCATCCTCCGCTCCAATGGGCAAACACAAGGGGTGCGCGTTTGCATTCAGTCGCACTTCCATGCTTCGGATGGCATCATAGAAGTCCGCACCGATGCGATCCATCTTGTTGATGAAGGCAATGCGAGGCACATGATACTTGTCCATCTGCCGCCAGACAGTTTCGGACTGCGGCTGCACTCCCGCAACCGCACAAAAAACTGCAACCGCTCCGTCAAGCACTCTGAGGGATCGCTCTACCTCGGCGGTAAAATCCACGTGCCCCGGAGTGTCAATGATATTGATCTGATGGCGAATGCCTTCAAATGGACCTACCCGACAAGTCCAATCACAGGAAATGGCAGCGGAGGTAATGGTAATCCCCCGCTCGCGTTCCTGTTCCATCCAATCGGTAACCGCTGTGCCTTCGTGAACTTCACCAAGCTTGTGCACCACACCCGTGTAATAAAGCATGCGCTCGGTGGTCGTGGTCTTGCCCGCGTCGATATGCGCCGCGATCCCAATATTTCGGGTAAATTCAAGCGGCGTTTTGCGTCTGGGGGCATTTGCACTGGATAGAGATGAAGACTCTACGGGCATAAACGGTAAACCTTGGAAAGAACAAAAAGAGGAAGTCGGTCAATCCGACTACCAGCGCAAGTGCGCAAACGCTTTGTTTGCCTGCGCCATCTTGTGCGTTTCTTCTTTTTTGCGAACCACCGAACCGGTGTTATTGTAAGCATCCACAATCTCGTCTGCGAGGGCTTCACGCATGGGCTTCCCCTTGCGATTCCGCGCGGCAGTCACCATCCAGCGAAACGCGAGTCCCTGCTGGCGCTCATAAGGGATTTCAAGCGGTACCTGATAAGTAGCACCTCCCACTCGACGGCTCTTCACCTCGAGCTTGGGACGCGCGTTTTCAAGTGCGCCGATGAGCAGATCAATCGGATCGCCCTTTCCAAGGCGCTCACTCACGAGTTCAAATGCACCATACACAATCCCCTGAGCAATCGATTTTTTCCCGCTGAGCATGACCATGTTGATCAGGTTGGACACCAAGGTGCTGCTATAGCGCGGATCGGGAAGAATGGGTCGTTTTTCGGCTTGTCTACGTCTGGACATGATTTGAAAAAAGTTGGAATTTACACGTTGCCCGTCATCAGGAAGCTGCCTTTGGGCGCTTTACACCGTACTTGGAACGGCTGCGGCGGCGTTTTTCAACACCCTGACAGTCCAAGGTCCCTCGAACAATGTGGTAACGAACCCCCGGAAGGTCTTTCACACGTCCACCGCGTACCAGCACGATACTGTGTTCCTGCAGGGAATGCCCCTCATCGGGAATGTAGGCAATGACTTCGATTCCGGTGGTCAGACGAACCTTGGCAACTTTGCGGATAGCGGAGTTCGGCTTCTTGGGAGTGCGCGTCATCACCTGAACACAAACCCCACGACGAAATGGATTCGCCTTCAAAGCAGGTGACTTGGATTTCGCTTTGATGAGACGTCTTGGACGATTTACAAGCTGATTGATTGTGGGCATTAGTTATTACCGTTATGTTTCGAGTAAAAAGGAGCTGAAGTTAAAATTTGATACGCCATTTGCAAGCATAATTTTTGATTCTGACACAATATTGAACAAAGCCTGCAGGTTCTCGTCATTGATTTGCTCCCTGTTTTGAAAGAATCCGAAGAGGTATCGTATTTACAAACGAATGCAATCCAATTTAAGCTCAACCCAGTATGAATGGAATGAAACTGAACCTGACTCGCTCTCTCCTCTGCGCCGTGCTGATTTCACTCAGTGCTGTCGCGCTGCAGGCCGTAAACATCTGGCCCGATAAACTCGAACCTCCGGTCTCACTGGCCGAAGCCCTTCACCTGGGTCGCACTCAGGTGGCATCCCTCGAACTCGACCCGCTCTACTGCGTCAATGCCACTTTGCTCAACGGTGAAGGGGGAAACACAGACATGGGTTACTGGCTGATCGGATTCTCGACCGAACTGGGCAACAACTATTCAACCGCCGTCCGCATGGATGGCCGGGTGTCCGTTCAGAAGGTCAAAGAATTCAACATCAAGCTGGATCACCCATGGCCTGAAACCGTCACTCCCCCGATTTCAGTGGAATCCGCGCTTTCAACTGCGGTTCAACTGTTACAGAAGCAGGACAAAAAGAACTATTATTGCCTCAATGCCACACTGGTGACGGGTTCGAATGATGTGGTCCGGGATGGCATGTGGAATTTTGTTTTTCAAACCGAAAGCAATGACCCCAAACTGGTTAACATTCGCATGAACGGAAAGACCTCCATCAAGTCTGTGGAGCGTATTCGTCGCTATTGATGCTTCAGGATTCTGGATGCGCAGGAAACCGCTCACTGGCTTGAGTGTTTTTCTGCGCGCATTCTTCGCCTTCGTTCAAAACCACTCCTGCTGTGCACAATCAGGTTCCCCGCCGGATTGCGATAGCCTCACCCAGTCCCGCAAACCCAGTCCGGCATGCTGCTGAACACGAAGTAACAGCAGGGCGGATGCCAGGGCATCGTACAACGCACAGTGAGGCTTTCGTCGATCTGGAGGACAGTGCGTCGCGGCCAGATCATCCAGTGGTGCCTGCAGCGAAAACTGTCGAATAAGCGACATCAGCCCGTAGTTCGGCAGTCCCCGGTAGCAGCGCTGGCACACCAAACGAGAGTCGATCCACGGCCCCCAGGAACCCAGACTGGGATAGGCGTGGCCGTCTGCACCCCCCGCAGGTACCGTGTGCCAATACTTTGCGAGAAACCCATTTTCCACAACCGCATGGTGGGCAGCAAGCACACCACGGCGACGGTAATCATGAAACTGCTCGCGATAGGCTTCAAATGCGGGTTGCTTCCGCAACATCTCATCGCGTAGTCCATGCAACAACACATCGCGGGGATCCTGGGTTCGTTCCGGGCGGCACATTCCGGTTTCTGTCGAGATCATCGATCCCTGTTCCAGACAAACCACCCCAAACTCGACCACTCCCGTCTTTAAACTGCCTTCAAAATCCACAACATACACCGCTGTGCCCCCTGGAGCATGGGCGGATGCCTCCCGGTATGCATCGTCTGTCCTGTCACTTGGCATCACCGATGCCCCGCTCCCTGAAAAAGCGAATCAAATGATCGCGCGCAACACGCTGTTCGGTCCCCGTTGCAAGGTCCTTCACCAAGACTTCTCCAGCGGAAACCTCGTCCCCGCCATAAATCAGCAGCCAGTTACAGCCCAACTGATTTGCCTCCTTGAACTGTTTGCCAAACCCAGCTTTTTTGTAGGAATAGCTCACTCCAACCCCAGCATCCCGCAGTCGTCCAACATCCGACATGGCTTCACGAGTGGTCTGCTCTTCCATTGCGGCAAACACCCTTGCAGGTGATTCCAGTTTCGGAGCAAGGCTGTGATAGTTCAGGCAGTCCATCATCGTAACATCTCCCATCGCCCAGCCCACAGCAGGAAAATCCGGACCGCCCAGTTTTTGAATGAGGTGATCGTAGCGGCCACCCCCTGCCAATGCGCGGGAACTGCGGCCCTTCTCGAAAGCCTCAAATACAAACCCGGTATAATAGGCAAGTCCTCTGACGATGCGCAGATCGACCTCGCAACAGTCCCAACTCCCGAGCGATTGCAAGCCATCGATCAATTCCCGCCAGGTGGACAAACGTTGGTGTATGCGCTCGCTCAGCTCTGGACCCACATCCTGCAAGGTTCCAAAAAACTGATGCATGGAAGCGAGATCCTTTAACGCAAACAATCTGCGAAGCGCGGTGAGTATCACCTCAGCATCGACATCCGGCCCCACGGCATTGCGCAGGGATTCCAACGTCTGCTCATCCGTGCTGCGCTCCACCTTGTCGATCACGGCCAACACTCCGGTCTGCGCAGCTTCAGTGACACCGAGCGCACTGAGCGCCATCAACCACAAGTCCCGATCACTGACACGAATCACAAACTGGTCTGACTTCAAGCCCAGCCGACGGCACACCGACACGAGCGTCGAAATCGATTCCACATCCGCCTTTACCCCACTCTCTCCGAGAATGTCCACGTTGAGCTGGGTGAAACTGCGCGTTCTTCCCTTCTGCATGCGCTCATAGCGAAAGTGATCGCCGATGTTGAACCACTTTACCGGGCGGCGAAGCGCATTGGCCCGACTGCCCACCATTCGGGCCAGCGTCGGCGTCATCTCGGGACGCATTGCCACCTTGCGCCCGCCTTTGTCCGTGAAGTGGAACAACTGATCAACAATCTCCTCGCCGGATTTCTCGACATACAGCTCAAGCGGTTCAAGCACTGCCCCTTCATACTCCTCAAAACCACAAAGTTGGAGTGTCCGGCGCCATGATTCAAACAGCGCACGGCGAACGGCAAATGCATCCGGGTAAAATTCACGAAAACCAGGCAGGGTCTCAAACATACCCAAGGCGTAAAAACCT